>DBJWYX010000105.1:0-8174 GCA_052360825.1 Candidatus Wunengus sp. YC64 | reverse complement strand
GCCGGATTAGAAATCCGATGCTCTATCCAGCTGAGCTACTGGCGCTTAAACTTTTTAGAAAATTATATCAATATTAGGATGAATATCAATACAATTTTAGATTATTTACATTCGGATCGGGATAAACGTTGCAACCGACTCGATGGTCTTCCTCAGGGGGGTATTTCGTACATATTTCCAGTTTTCATCATCCCTCCCCTGCTCCGGCGAGGTAATATTATGCACAATGGGAAGACCTTTAAGACCTTTTTTGAACGTAAAGGCATGTGTTCTTGATCCCGCTTCACCCGTGGGAATGACGTCCGTAACAAAGTCTATAAATACCTGCGTATCATCAAAGAATTCAGTAGTTGCCATCTGTCCTACCTTGCAATTGCCAATCGTAGCATCCGGAATTGTTTCTGCCAGGTTAATGCACGCGAAAACTGCATCCTCTCCTACATGAATAGCGCTTCTCGGTATCCCTACAACGACGTCTTTACAGAGGGCATCAACGAAAATCTTCTTAAAGAAATGTTTTGTAGCTTCTAAGGCATTGTCCGGAGCATCCTCTCCTGCGGGCGCGTACTTGCCGAATGTGATTCCACTAGCCATATCTTTAAAGAAATTAACGATCGTGCCCGCAAACCCCACCTTTTTCCCTTCCTTGATATTGCCATCTTTATCGATGTATTTGATTGTCGCGCCAGCGCCAATATCCTTAAATATATTTTTGAAGTTTTCACCGGCATCTTTGAGGTCTTTTCCGACCCTCACGGTAAATTTAGATTGGTCTACGCCGTAGCCATTATTTATGGTGAAATTATCTCCCCCCGGCTTCGATAACAATTGGTCTTCTTTGTATTTTTTAAATTGATCTTTTAATGATATCGATGACGCTTCCTTTTTTGTGTCGGAATATAATGCCTGTGTCTCAAAATTATTGCGCTCAAGCAGGGACACAACTCCGCTCTCAATACGTGTCGTTAACGTGTCATAATTGGATGTCTTCTCAGAAGAATGTCTTTTTAATTCATCATAAATAATGTTTTTAAATGAAGAGGTCGCTGCGCTATCATAGGCGCCTAGTTGAACACCATAATCTATGGGCTTGTTGCTTGCTGACACGCTGGATGTTTCTAACATGATTGATCCTTAATGGGAACAAGGTCAAATGGGAAAAAATTTCCACCATCCATAAGTTTATTGTAAATTCCGCAAATTATATACCTTCTTAATTCATCTATTCATCCAGGAATCAATAATTCTCTAAGCTATATCGTTATCTGTAATTATAGACACCTTCAAATAATCACGTAAAACAAACCTCGCTGGTGGAAACAGTCGCTAATCAGAATATATTTCCTGCTATTGGTCAAATAGTGACCTATAATGCTTACGTTAATGCAGTATTTATAAATTTACGAATTCATCTTTCATTTTTCTAAAAAGTTTCTATACTAAAGGGCTTACATGTTCAGTTGGCTCGCAAGTCTATGGAGTCCTCTTTACAGTTAAGGAAAAGGTTAAGGTTAATTTCAAAACAATTGGGAATATTTTTAATGAGGTTATTTCAGACCAGATGCGTACAAAAATAGAACTAAGCACCATGTGTTTCCATCATGGAGATACACTTGCAAAGATCAAACGGTGCAGGGATTATATTGAATCACAAGGTTTTGAATTTGGCGTTCAGTTACACAACTCTGTTACCAAAGACTTATACAACAAAATTAAAGACCTTAACGTCGGGTTTTCTGTCCACGCCCCCGTATTTTCTGATTATTTTATTAATCTCGCCAACAACGATTTTAACACAGTCCTTGCAGGATTTCAAAATACTGCATCTGTCATGCAGTCGCTTCAAAGCAGCGTAGCATTGTTCCATGGTTTTTTTATGACCCAGAAACCCATTAAAAACGATCCCGCACACTATGGCAAGGTACTGCGTGATGCCATGGATAATAACTATCGGCTTAACGACACACGAGTAATGGACCCGAAATTCCTGGAAACGGATGAATTCAAAAATTATCAAAATACCGTGAAAGAACATATGAAACAACTCAGGGAACGGTATTCATCCTATACCCTCTGTATAGAAAATGACTTTCCCGGCATTGGCAACGGCAATCAAACACCCGCACACCTCATATATCTCGATTGCCCAATCTGGCTTGATACAGGTCATCTATGGGCATCCGCTATTTTAAACAAATTTGATTTTTATAAGGGTATTGACACGATTTGCAAGCAATGTCAGGTAATTGGTGTGCATCTGAATACCAATCGAACTCCCCTCAACTGGAACCTTAAAAGTCCGGACGGTGACACACATTCTCATTTTTCCAGAGAGTACGATATGGATATGGAGAGGATCATCAGTGTCCTGAAAAGAAATCAAATTACTCATTTCACTATTGAGGTGGTTGACGGAGATATTGAAGACGCGGCCTTTTTTATTGAAACGTACCAGGCATCATAATCATTTAATAAGCTTGACAAAATTAAATTTATTTGTATTATCTTGTAAAAATCCCCCTTAGAAAAGGGGGACAGAGGGGGTTGTAAAATAACTCAGGAAAAAACACAACCCCCAGAATCCCCCTTTATTAAGGGGGACTGCGTAGGACTAATTTATTCACAATTATTTACTCACGGCGGAGCAAGTATCCATCAGATCTTGAATTGGCAAATTGAAACCTATTTATAGAATCCTCAGCGCTTCGGGCATTGCCGTATTTACGTTTTTAGTTATCATGGGTCCGTTGACGTATAAAGGACTTAGTCCTGCCATAAGAAATATGGCCATAAACCACTTGATTTCTGTTCGCGAAATCAAAAAGATGCAAATCCAAAACTTCTTCCACGAGAGATATGGGGATATTAACGTACTCTCGAAAAATCCACTGGTTGTCCAAAGTTTACCACGCTTCTCAAATGCCTTCAAGGCAGGCGGTTTTGATGACACTTCTTATAAACAGGTTGACACCTATTACGGCCCACTGCTTGAACATTTCCTTAGACAATACGGTTATAATAACATGTTCCTGGTAGATACAGACGGAAATATTTGTTTCGGTGTTAAAAGGGATGAATATATTGGAGCAAATCTGAGGACCGGCGAATACAGTTCATTTAGCATCGGCGAAGTATTTAAGGAAGGATTGAATAACATTAAATTCTCTGATTTAACGTGGTGTGAAGAGGCAAAAGACTTTATCTTCATGGCAGCAGCCCCAGTATATGACCTAACCAACAAACTCTTGGGCACTGTTATTGTCGAGATGCCTTATTCCAGCATCGACATTATTTTAGCGCAAAGAGACGGACTGGGTGACACCGGTGAGATTTATGTTGTAGGTGAAGACCATTTCATGCGTTCGAAATCAAGATTTATCACCCAAAATACTATTTTAAAGCTAGAAATCAATACCGATGCCACGCGCGATGCCCTTCGTGGAAATACCGACGTACAGGTTGTAAAGGACTATCGCAATATCCCTGTGCTCAGCGCTTATACACCACTCGAAAATTTACGGGACGTTACCTGGGTGCTTCTGGTGGAAATTGACGTCAAAGAGGCTTTTTATCCAGTCCTTGTTCTTAAAACAAACCTGATCATCATTAGTACCGTGATTAGCGTCATCACGGCTGTATATCTTTATTTTACGCTCAGGAAAAGATATTCAATACATACCCCCTGAGAACCTTCATAGGATACAAACAAACGGGAAATTCCCGGAATTTCACAACTTCATTATAGGCGAGTTTATCACGAACTATATTTGCTTCCATCTGTTTCTTTTTCCGTTCCGGATTTATCTGCGTCAGCATTAATTTATTCAATTCTTTAATCTGACGAAAATACCGCCCCTTTTCATCTGCATTACCAACAGCCATCATCTTTAATAACTCTTGTTTTTCTTTTACTCGATTCATAAACTCCGGTTCATTTCGAGTTTTTTGGGGAGCATACCGCTCAGGATTATAACTCATATCGTCAACATTCCTTTGTATGTCATATAGCTCCCTCTCATCAAAATCATAGGCATCCAAAGGTAAATATAAAGTCGCAGAAACCGTGACGAAGCCGGGAGGGTCTATACCGAAGAATTCTTTTATTATTTCATCAGTAATGGTGTCGTACTTTGCCCCGCCAATCCCATGGATAAACACGTCTGAAAAAAACAATCGGGAAAACATTGTCGTGGTGATCGCACGTGGACGTATTTTAATACCGATTTCCAGCAGTGTTTTCAACCTTGTTATGTTATTGTTCATATCATCACCTTTTTTTAGAGTGACCAACACTTCCGCCCCATCTGTAATCTTTATATCATCCCCTTCACTCATTACGTAGCACTTAGCTCTTTGCCCCTCTGCCTTCCACACCCAAAAAGGTATTTCTATTGAATCCATTAAGACCTTCAAATCCGGTAAAGGATTGGCCTTTGAACGAATTTTGTGGATGCGCCGGTATTCAGCCAGCTTCTCGTTGTAGATTTTGACAAACCGTTCTGCCTCATATAGAATGTGCAATAAAAAATGATAGAATCCATCCGTATCACACATCCAGGAAACGGGCGCTTCGAGATTTTCAATGCCAAAGTCTTCCTCCAATGACCTTCTGGCAGCAGTTAATAAACCCGCCATATCACGACAACCTTGTTGATAGTACTCCCCTATCCGATTGATGAATTGTCCAAACATGTCCTGCATATCTTCTATGGTTGTTTTTATATCTTCACGAAGGATATTTTTACTCAGCAGGCCAATAACCTCCTCTTTGAATTGGAGTATTATTCCAAAATCATCAAACACAATCTCTTCATACGCCACATGGTCTTTATTCCTTACAAGCGCTACCTTTCCAACAGATGCCGTTTTTTCCGATAATATTGGCACATACATAAACCCCATATTGCAGGCGTCATTGTCTACAATCATATTTACACCTATACCGCTTAGTTTTCTAACCAAATACTGTGTAAGGTGATTCTTGATCCATATTCCGGGATGATACATAATAGGCTCATGACCCGTCTGTATTATTGGAATATTCTTAATTGTCTCATAATCTAGCGTCAATTCATTGATGCATAATTTATCTTGTGCTGCTTGCAATGACGTATCTTTTTGCATGCCAGTCCGGTCATATCGGCGCTGTCCGGATGGGTCTTTTCGAATTAAAGATTTAATCCCGTTTGTATAACATACAGCCTGGCGTAACACTTCCATGCGGGTTTTATCCCGTAGTACTTGAAAAGGGATACCGTTAATTTCAAATTTATATCCAGATATTTTACGTCTATTTTCCAGCACCAATTCCGGAATACGGTCTAATGCTGGGTAGAGAAATACTTCCCTATTGTTTTTTGGTACCTCGCAGGTAATATTTTTCATTGCCATTTTAAATTAATTCTGATTAAGTATGTTTAATTGGATTTATCAGCCACCAAGATACGAAGATGCAAAACGAATCATATTTATTTTCGTATTTTTGTGCCTTGGTGGCGAGTGATACAGGGAAAAAACGGGACAATAAAAATTATATCAAGGATAACGAAATGATTGAAGAGAATAAGGAAAAAGTTTTAATCCTCGATTTCGGAGAAGCAGTGGGGTCAGGTCTTGTTTCTTGAATTTCTAAGGAAATGTAAGGGAAGGCAGATAAAATCGAGCATAGGGTCACCTTCGTAATTCACAAAAATGCTTATAACCAAAAGATGAAAATAGCTTTTGTAAATGGAAGTTATATGGGAATCTCATGAGTTTAAAGCATGTTAATTCACCACAAAGACGCAAAGGGCGCAAAGGAAGGCTTTAAAAAGACAATATAGAAAGGCGGGTATGATGTATGAAGGAAATGGATTATGTCGTTTGGAAAGAAGGTAAATATTATGTTTCTCAATGTCTCAATGTTAATGTATCATCTTTTAGGGAAAGTATAGGATTAATAGGTGCAGGTTGAATTATGAATAAGCGGCGTTCATTCGCGGAGATAAAAGACAACCCGAAAAATGTTCGTTTTAATAATATGTGCAATATTGCAGAGGCTTTTGGTTTCAGGTTCAGAGGCGGAAAAGGCAGTCATAGGATTTATGTGAGGGAAGGCATTGCAGAATTGTTGAACTTTCAGGATGTAAATGGTAAGGCAAAACCTTATCAGGTGAAACAATTTATAAAAATTGTTGGGAAATATAATCTTTTAGAGGAGAGTGATTGAATGTATAAATATGCAATTGAAATATTCTATAGTGAAGAGGATGAGGGATATATTGCGGTAGTGCCAGAATTACCCGAATGTTCGGCTTTTGGGGAAACAGAGGAAAACGCCCTGGAAGAAGTTAAAACAGCCATGAATCTCTGGCTGGAAACAGCGAAGAAGGAACGCAGAAAGATACCAAAACCTCAAGGGAAGGAAATGCTTAAAGCTGTTTATAAAGACATCCTTTTATCCAAATCACCCTCAGCAAACAAAAAATAAATATTACGTGGTTTGTGAGGTGCGGCGAGTAAGGGGGTCAAGTCTTGCTTTTTGAATTTCAAGGGTAATGCGAGCGAAGGCAGATAACATCGGGGATAGTACCGCCTTCATAATTTACAAAAGTGCTTATAACCAAAAGACGAAAATGGCTTTTGCGAAGTGAAAGTTATACGGGAATCTCATGAGTTTAAAGCATATTAATTCACCACAAAGACGCAAAGGGCGCAAAGAAAGACTTTAAAACTAAAAAGACAGGGAATTTTACAATAACTACTTTACGTTCAGGATAACGAAATGATTGAAGAGAATAAGGAAAAAGTTTTAATCCTCGATTTCGGCTCTCAATACGCCCAACTCATTGCGCGACGGGTTAGGGAGAATAACGTCTTCAGCGAGATCATCTCACACAAAACTACTGCTGACCAGATAAAAAAAGCCAATCCAATGGGTATTATCCTCAGTGGCGGTCCTGCCAGTGTATACGTGAAGAACGCACCGCGGTGTGACGAAGAAATTATCAAACTGGGGATACCCATTTTAGGCATCTGCTATGGTATGCAACTGGGATGTCAGATGCTGCAAGCTACCGTAAAACCTACTGCTACCCGCGAATTCGGTAGGACGGCATGTACTGTCAACAACACCAGCAAACTATTCAAATCAATTACCAAAAACATTACCGTATGGATGAGTCACGGCGACCAGGTGGTTGAATTGCCCCAGGAATTCGAATCCCTTGCAATCACCCACAATTGCCCATTTGCCGCCGTAAAACACAAAACGAAGGCATTCTACGGCGTACAATTTCACCCTGAAGTTACCCATACCCCACAGGGAAGCCAGATTATTCGTAACTTTCTCTATGAAATTTGTGGGTGCACGGGTGACTGGCAGATGCATTCCTACATAGATATTTCTGTCACTGATATTCGCAAACAGGTCAAAGACGGGCGTGTAGTGTGCGGACTTTCTGGTGGGGTGGATTCTGCCGTCACGGCAGCGCTTATCAATAAAGCCATCGGAAATCACCTCTCCTGCATTTTCGTTGACAACGGTCTTTTGAGGAATTATGAGGCGGAGGAGGTTATCAAGACATTTAAGGATAATTTCACGGTAGACCTGCACGCCATTGATGCACGCGATAGATTTTTAAACAAGTTGAAAGGCGTAGCAGACCCTGAAAAAAAACGCAAGATCATAGGACACGAATTCATCGAAATCTTTAAGGAAGAGGCAAAGAAAATATCCCAGGCAAAATTCCTGGCGCAGGGAACTCTTTATCCTGATGTCATTGAAAGCATACCGGCACACGGAGGCCCTACGGTAACTATTAAGAGCCATCACAACGTGGGCGGCCTCCCGGCTGAATTAGGATTTGATCTTGTAGAACCACTACGGTTCTTATTTAAAGACGAAGTGCGCAAGATAGGCGAGGAACTCGGCCTGCCAGAAGAATTAATCTGGCGTCACCCTTTCCCTGGCCCCGGGCTTGCGATTCGCATCATCGGAGAAGTCACGAAACCGCGCTTGGAAATCCTTCGCGGCGCCGATAAGATTGTTATCGAAGAAATACGCAAGGCAGGGCTTTACCGCTCAATTGCCCAGTGCTTCGCCGTATTGCTTCCCATGAGCACGGTGGGAGTAATGGGAGACGAAAGAAGCTACGAAAACGTCATTGCCATACGTGCTGTGGAAACAACCGACT
>DBJWYX010000104.1:0-8265 GCA_052360825.1 Candidatus Wunengus sp. YC64 | reverse complement strand
TCAGCTCTACTTGGGAAAAAATTGAAACATGAAGAAATCAAGGGAAGCCTTAATTTCTCAAGAATCAATAGAAAATAAGATATTTTCCATTAGGAGCAAAAGGGTGATGCTTGACAGAGATTTAGCAAATCTCTATCAAGTAGAAACAAAGGTGTTAAACCAGGCTGTCAAAAGGAATATTCAACGTTTCCCTGATGATTTCATGTTTCAGTTAACAAGAGAAGAATTTAATTCTTTAAGGTCACAAATTGTGACCTTAAAACGTGGACAACATCGTAAATACCTACCTTACGTCTTTACTGAACAAGGTGTTGCTATGTTGTCAAGTGTTCTTAATAGCAAAAGGGCTATACAAGTAAACATTCAAATTATGAGGGCATTCATAAAGTTAAAAGAGATGCTCTCGACTCATAAGGATTTGAAACAGAAAATAGAAGAAATGGAAAAGAAGTATGATTACCAGTTTAAAATTGTATTTGATGCCATAAAACAGTTATTAGAACCACCAGAAGAACCAAAAGGCAAGATAGGATTTCAAAAACCATAGAAGTAAGGGGCAAGTTGACGAAGCGAAAAGTTGTGCCCTGGAAGACCTGCCTTTATAGGTATATGTTATTTTAAAATTGACCTGAATATGTAAAGTGCTATCATACTTATCCAGCTACCCTTGAAAAGAGATTTTCATGTCTATGGTGCAAACCTATTGGACCGCATATTCACCGTTATCGCGGTAAATAGATAACTGGAAATTTGAATTTACTTTAGTTAATTGCATTGTGGATTTTATTAAAGCATACAAATTAAACACCACCAACAAAAGGTCAAATGTGAGATTAGTCCACATTTTTGGCTTTGAAAGGAGAACTAATTTATGCCGAAGGGAAGAAGAAAACAAGCGAAACAATTAGATCAAACGGAATCTAAGGCATATCGTCATTCCGAGGCGGATTCTCCTTTGCGTCCTGACGTGGGAATGCAGGCGCAGTTCAGAAAGGAAAAACATCCAGTAACCTATCGGTATGATTCATCTCTTTCTCCATCTCTGGATTGGGACGGGCAAAATCCTACACGCGAGCTGGGAGAGTGGCTTATTGAAATGATTGAAAAAGCGGCTACGCTTCCTGCACCTCATACTTTTGATAAGCCCCAAGAATTCATGAATTCTAGTGGTCAAGTTATTGCTACAATCCGGGGTCTTCAAGACGCCGTTGAGCAGTTAAAACGTCTGGGCAAACCGTTTCTTAACTGGACGGGGAAGGCAGAACGGCTGTCTTTTGACGTGCCAACACTCCCGCTTTTTGTCCACGAGCGTCTTTCCACAAAGGCGATTATCGAAACCCTTAAAAGTCACAAGAAACAAGAGCATCTTAAACAACTGGGCTTATTCGACCTCTTTGGCGATCCTCAGAGGACGGTTACAGACCAGATACTTAAGGCTTATGAATACCGGGATAAGTGGGTTAACCGCATGATCCTCGGCGATTAACTTGTGGTAATGAACTCACTCCTGCACTATGAAGGGCTTGGCGGACAGGTACAGATGATCTATTTTGACCCCCCTTACGGCATCAAATTCGGCAGTAACTTCCAGCCTTTTGTTCGTAAACGTGATGTAGGCCACAACGATGATGAAGACATGACCCGCGAGCCGGAGATGGTAAAGGCTTACAGGGATACATGGGAGCTGGGATTGCATTCTTATTTAACTTATATGCGTGACCGTTTGCTGCTCGCACGCGATCTCCTTACACCAACAGGAAGTGTTTTTGTGCAGATAAGTGATGAAAATCTGCATCATGTGCGAGAAATAATGAATGAGGTGTTTGGAAATACCAATTTCGTTAGTATAGTCTCATTTACAACAACGAGTGGTATTCCTTCAAATACGTTATCGCGTGCAGGCGACTATATTTTATGGTATGCAAAAGACATAGAACGAATCAAGTACAGACAGTTATTTAAAAATAAATATTATGAAGATACCTTACATTACAATTTAATTTATCTTCCAAATGGTGAAATAAGAAGATTAAGCAAAGAAGAATTAGACAATACTACTTTGATACCAAAAAATTCTAGATTAGCAACGTCTCAATCACTTACTTCACAAGGTGAAACAAAATCTGATTCAACCGTAATGTTGAATGGAAAAGAATATAAGCCGCCAAGCGGCCAGCATTGGAAAACAACTATTGAGGGAGTTAAAAATCTTTATGATAAGGGTAGAGTATTAATTTCAGAAAATTCAATTAGATATCTCCGTTTTGATAGTGATTTTCCAGTAATACCGATTACAAATATTTGGAACGATACCGTAATTGGCAGTCAAGAAAAAGAGTATGTTGTACAAACATCAATAAAAACTATTCAACGTTGTCTCCTTATGACCACTGACCCGGGTGATCTTGTGCTTGATCCGACGTGCGGCAGCGGGACGACCGCCTATGTAGCCGAGCAATGGGGAAGGCGCTGGATTACTATTGATACAAGCCGTGTACCGCTCGCGCTTGCGCGTCAGCGTTTACTTACCGCTACATTTCCCTATTGCGAGCTAAAGGATGAGGCACGCGGATCAGCAGGCGGTTTCGTCTACAAACGCAAACAAAATAACAAAGGCGAAGAAATTGGAGGTATCGTACCTCACGTAACGCTAAAATCTATTGCCAATAATGAACCTCCTGCCGAAGAAGTCCTTGTAGATCGCCCTGAAATAGACAATAAAATCATTCGCGTTGCTGGTCCGTTCTGTGTTGAGGCAACAATACCGACTCCAGTTGATTGGGAGGGCGATGGTGTAGAAGACTCTGGCGCTGGAGTGGCAGAGCAGCACGGGTCATTTATTGACCGTATGCTTGAGATATTGCGCAAATCACCGGTGCTTCATATAGGAGGCGGCAAGAGCGTCACCCTTAAAAATATTCGACCGCCTGCAAAAACATTATCATTATCGGCAGAAGCAGTTGTTGCAAACGGAGATGATAAACCCGTTGCACTACTCTTTGGGCCTGAAAATGGCGCTGTTAGTGAAAAACTCGTGCACGAGGCGCTCAAAGAGGCAAATCTGAGAGGTTATACTCATCTTTACGTAATCGGAGTCGGCATTCAATCGAATGCAAGGATATTGATTGAGAATGCTGTGAATATGGGTATGATTTCTGCGACATACGTTCAAGCAACTCCCGATATTATGATGGGAGACCTTTTGAAGAACATGAGATCAAGCCAGATATTTAGCGTCTGTGGACTACCAGAAGTAAAGATACATACAATTAAACCTCAGGATAAAGGCGAACCATTACGGTACCAAGCAGAGATTCTTGGGCTTGATGTACTCGATCCGGTATCAATGGAACTTGACAAAAGGAGCGGCAACGACGTACCCGCATGGTTTCTGGATACGGATTATAATGGACTTTGTTTCCATGTCTGCCAGGCATTCTTTCCACGCACGAGCGCTTGGGATAATCTCAAACGTGCATTAAAGGGTAATTATGATGAAACCGTTTGGGAACATCTTGCAGGAACGAAGAGCGTTCCGTTCGAGGCAGGTGAACATGGACAGATAGCGGTAAAGGTGATTGATGACCGTGGAAATGAATTGATGGTGGTGAAGAGTTTAACGGAGACTAAAAGATGAGCAACTATGAAGTTGAACAACCGATTTTAAATTCTCCGTATAAGGAACCTTCAGAATACTGGCAAATTGAAGCAGGAAGACCACCAGAAAGAAGATCGGGTCGTAGGCAGGCAGGGTATTTTTACCGCGACCCAAAGGCGCCTGTCTCTTTTGGTGAGCACGAGGCGCGGGGACAATGGGTTCCTCTTGAACTTGTAAACCTGATTCGTGAACGTATGAGAGATTGGCAAAAACAGGCTTATACTGGTGCAACAAGAATGACCCTTGAACTTTTAAAATACTGGTAGCGCGAAGGCAGGCAACATCGGCTTTTCTTTGCGCAGTTAGAAGCCGTTGAAACAATTATCTTCCTGCATGAGGCACGTACAGATTTTCTTCAGGGGATTGATATACCGATTGATGAAATAAGCGATGACAGAAGGGCAAATGGTTATAATGCCTTCAAACGGTATGCCTGCAAGATGGCTACTGGTTCTGGAAAAACAACCGTAATGGGCATGTTGGCTGCATGGAGTATTCTTAATAAGGTACAGAACAGAAACGATGGAAGATTCTCAGATGTTGTGCTTGTGGTATGTCCTAATATCACGATTCGTGATCGCTTGCAGGAACTTGACCCGGCTAGAGGCGAAGCAAGCCTATACCGTACCCGCGATCTTGTTCCACTGCACCTCATGTCTGACCTGATAAAGTGTCGGGTACTTATGACCAACTGGCATGTGTTTGAACCGCAGGGTATCCAGGTTGGAGGGGTGAGCGCTAAGGTTAGTAAAGCAGGTATGCCGGTGCGGATTAAAGAGACAATAACCATAGGGGCAAAGACCACTACCGCGCGAGGCAGGCGCTACCTGACATCTGATGAATTAGATCGCCAAATAGCTGCAGGTCTGATTTCAATTTTGAGTGAAGAGCGAGACAAACAGGGAAATCTTAAGAAGGTGTCTGTAGAGTCTGTTAAATATGTTGAGAGTGATACAGCGATGGTAAACCGTGTCCTTGGAAAGGAGATTGGTGGAAAGCAGAATATTCTCGTGTTCAATGATGAGGCACACCACGCTTACCGTATACGGAAACCTGAGCCAGACGAAACCGAAGGTGATGTTTTTGGTGAAGAAGAAGAGGGTGAGGAGTTTTTTAAGGAGGCCACAGTCTGGGTTGATGGTTTGGATAAGATACATAAAATGAGAGGAATTAATTTCTGTGTTGACCTTTCTGCAACCCCATATTATTTAGGACGTGTCGGCCAGGAAACAAACCGTATATTTCCGTGGGTCGTGAGTGATTTTGGTCTCACAGATGCAATTGAATCTGGATTGGTAAAGATACCCCAATTAGCCGTACGAGATACTACTGGTGCAGAAATTGCGGGATACTTTAATATTTGGCATTGGATACTTCCAAAACTTACGCCTGCTGAACGTGGAGGGAAAAAATCTCCTCCAAAAGCAGAAGCGATACTTAAATATGCACACACACCGATTGCCATGTTAGCTGGGCTCTGGGAAGAACTAAGGCAGAAATGGATAGCACACAGTCAAGACCCTCGTCCGCCTGTATTTATTCTTGTCTGCAAAAATACCAAAATAGCAAAGGTGGTTTATGAATGGATTGCTGAGGATAAGCCGCCGTCTGGTATACCTTCGGCAGGAATCAATGGACTTCTTAATCGAGATGGGAATATATTCACTATCCGGGTAGATTGCAAAGTAGTTCATGAGACAGACATAGAAGGGCCCAAAAGCGATGAATCACGCTGGATGAGGTTTACGCTTAATACCCGCGGGAAAGACTGATTGGACGAGGGATCGTCAGGGACGGGCGATCTATCCTGAAGGATTTGAAGAATTGGCAAAGAAACTCGATCGTCCGCTTCATCCGCCTGGCAGGGATGTGCGTTGCATAGTAAGTGTTGGGATGCTTACCGAGGGTTGGGACTGTAATACGGTTACCCACATTGTAGGGCTGAGGCCGTTTATGTCTCAGCTCTTATGTGAACAGGTAGTGGGACGGGGACTAAGACGTTCAAATTATGAAGTTGGAGAAGGTGGAGAACTCCTCTCTGAAGAGGTTGCTAAGGTATTCGGTGTCCCTTTTGAAGTAATTCCTTTTAAGCAGAACAAGACAGGTTCTAATCCACCAGTAAAACGGCATCATATCACAGCAGTACCGGGAAAGGTTCAGTATGAGATAAAGTTCCCTCGTGTTGAAGGTTATCAGCAGGCGATCCGTAATCGTATTACCGTCAACTGGAATTCTGTCGCACCATTACGGCTTGATCCGATGAATATTCCACCTGAAGTGGATATGAAAGCAGGGATTCCCAATAATCAGGGTCGTTACTCGCTTACTGGGCCGGGAAGGATTGAAAGTGTGGATCTGAATCCGTATCGTTCGGGTCGGCGTTTTCAGGAACTGGTTTTTGAAATGGCACGTGGTCTGACCAGAGATTATATCAAGCAGCCGGATTGTACGGTTCCTGCATATATCCTGTTTCCACAAGTGGCAAAAATTGTAGAACAATATTTGAAAGAAAAAGTTCAGCCCATTTCGCCAGCAAATATTCTTGATGTATTTCTGTCTCCTTATTATGGATGGGTGATTGAACGATTAACAGAAGCAATACAACCTGATAAGTCCATGGGAGAAGCGCCGGAGATACCACGCTACGAAACAAGCCGTGGGCCAGGCTCTACGGCAGAAGTGGATTTCTGGACAAGCAAGGATGTCCGCGAAGTTATCCATAGCCATTTAAATTATGTTGTTGCTGATACGAAGAAATGGGAACAGGCCGCGACATATGTTATTGATAGACATGAAATGGTAGATGCATTTGTAAAAAATGCCGGGCTTGGTTTTGCTATTCCCTATTTACATAACGGTCAACCCCATGACTATATGCCTGATTTTATCATAAGCTTAAAAAGTGAGCCACCCATTTACCTCATTCTTGAAACTAAGGGATTTGATGAACTCGCTGAGATTAAAGCCCAGGCAGCCAAAAGATGGGTGGATGCAGTGAATACCGAAGGAAGTTACGGAATATGGGAATATGCGGTTGCAAGAAAACCAGAAGAAGTGGGGAAAAGAATAGAGGAAACTGCAAAACGAACAGAAAAGGTGTCAGGGACAACCACATAAAATCGCCAGGATATGTCTCTCTCCTGATGCCAAGATGCTAATAGAGAGGAAGAGAGATTAAAAGGAGATTGTGGAAATAAACCTGATATTATTTTGGTTTGCCTGGAAAGCAATTCCATCTATTCGTTTTATTCTTTTAAAAGTAAAATTATAATGACTTTTCGACCTCTTAAAGCATGATTAAGATTGGTACATCGGGTTTTTCCTTTCCAGATTGGGTTGGCAACATTTATCCTACCGATATTAAGAAGGGGGAAATGCTCCCGTTTTATGAACAGGAACTTGGCTTTAAGATAACCGAAATTAACTTCACGTATTACACAATACCCTCCCCAAAATCACTCGTTAATTATTTACTGACATGGGGATCTTCTTGAAATATCCTCAATCCCGAGAAACTTAAAAGCGCACGTTCTATTCATTTTCGACGTCATGGGGATCTTCTTGTCCTTTTTACAACGTCTTTTTGCCATCCAGTATCTTACACTGGCAAGTGTCGCCCCACAAGCTGCAATTAACAGATAAGCCAGGGGTTCTGGCAGTGAGCTTGGATCTCTCCAGCCACCAGCGAACACGTTGCTTATTGGAACTGAAACCAACATTATAAACGCTATCAATAATCCTACAATTACTTTTTTCATTTTTCCATCTCCTTTAGTTAAAACTACTACACATTAATCATCTAATAATCATGTATACTTTTTACTTCTGATTTTTACTATTCATGTCATGTACATCGCCTGTTTTACAAATACATTACTATCCCAAAAATTGCAATCCTACCCTGAAGGAATTAAAAGGCATTGACCATCTCACCTCTGCGAAAACAGGTAGAGTTGTATCACCAATAGCTGGGAGCAGAACTTGTAAAACAGCGCCCCTTTCAAGAGGAAACTCAGTAATTAAACCTAACCCGTATTGGCTTATATCCACCCCACGTCCCACACACTGAACATCCGTTTTTTGTTTCGAATTAACCGCGGAAAGATGAAAATGAACTTGGAAATTAAAAGGTTTACGCTCGCTATCTCTCTGTTCAGGCTCTTTTATCATAATAAAACGTTCTCCAAATATTTTTTCAGACTTGATAAAATTAAATCATATTAATTTTTTCTTGTAAATCCCTCAAAAGAGGGAGGTTAATCCCGGATACCATGAAGTGAATGTAGGTTGGATGAAACCAGTCTGCGTGCGTGACTGCACAGGCAGGTTGAATTGATGCCACATAATCCATAATAAAAACACATTGGAACAGATAAAAGATAATGATAATAATCGAACAGTATTACAATTTTACATTAAGTAGTGTGGGGAATAAAAAACATGAAGACCGCAACAATATCTTATAAAGGACAGGTTGCCAGACCCAAAGAGATAAGAGATGCTTTACATATCAAGGCTGGGGATCAGGTGACATTTAAGGTAGATAAAGGAAAGATTGTATTAGAACAGATGTTGAGTGTTCCACGTTCTCAAGCGTGGTTTTGGAC
>DBJWYX010000103.1:0-8266 GCA_052360825.1 Candidatus Wunengus sp. YC64 | reverse complement strand
ATATCCACACAGAGATCATAAAAAGGGTTATGCCATTAAACAAGGCTGCCAGTATCTCCAGGCGGTAGAAACCATACGTCTTTTTTTCGGTTGGCGGCTTTGCAGCAAAGAACAACGCAAACAGACTTACCAGCAAGGCGAACAGGTGGGTGAGCATGTGGCCTGCATCGCTAATGAGGGCAAGGCTATTGGTGATAATCCCCCCGATAACCTCCACGATAAAAACACCGCCTGTTATAGCGCTCGTCAGGATCAACCTTTTCCGTTCATGCGCCCTGTACTCATGTTTGTGGCCATGCTCATCTTCGATGTGATAATAATCTATGCTGTGAATGTGTTCGATGGTATTTCTCCCCCTGAATTAGACTGCCTTCGACAGCGGCTCTTGTAATGTAGAGCGAACTAAAGTTCGCGCTACAACTGCAACTTTGAAATTCCTAACGACTAAATTATAAATCTCCGAAGGGCTTAAAACAAACTTTTTTTGTTATTGTTATTTATTGACATTGATGAATGAATTTGCTAAAAAGTTCTCAGTTTATATTCGATAATAATTCATTTTCTAAAGTTCTATATGAAATCGCAATAACCATTGGATAGTCTCCACAAAGAGATCGTGGAGGTAAATGACTAATATGTATAATTCCAAAAACAAAATCCTTCGAGCTTATGCGTTATGGTTTCTTGGGGTTTTCATTTTTACCCTGGTTCTGAGCGCCTATGCCGGCGATGAAGAAATTGATTCCTTATTTATTCCCGTTACGTCCAGAAATTTTGCCCCTGATGATGCCGCGATTGGCGTGGCAATCCCTGGTAATCAGCAAGAGATTATTATCAACCTTACCCCTTTGAAGTCAAAAAGTGAAGCATATGGAAAAGTGCGTATGGATTTCCTGGATCACAGTGTCGTTGTCAGGCGTATCAAATTTCTTCCGGGATTAAAGGAAAGCGTTACATGGATTGGAAGGCCGGAAAATTTAGACGGATCAGTTGTTCTGTCATTCTGTGGCAATGTGCTTTTTGGCCGGATTGAATTGAAGGATGAGATTTACAAAATAGAACCTGTCCGGCACACGAACACTCACCGAATTTTCAAGCTCGATCCTGATAAAGCCGCTCCCATTGATGACGGAGGCGTGGTCCCGCCTTATAGCATATTACCTGACGAAGAGAGCAAGGACGCTCCCCATTCTGCGAAAACAGATGACGGCTCGGTTTTTGATGTGCTTGTCCTGTATACGAATGGTTTTGCTGAAGAATATCCAGGCGATGAGCTTATCGCCCAGATCAGTTATCTTGCGGGCGTAGCAAACACTTCTTACACAAACAGCGAGGTCAACCTTACGGCACGAGTTGTTGGCCATCGGGAGGTTAATTATAAGGACGGCGGAGAATTGAATGACGCCCTTAATGATTTAACATTGGGGAAAAGCGCCTTTTCAGATGTGGCTTCTTTACGGAATAAACTGGGCGCAGACCTGGTCGCTTTATTAAGGGTTTTTTCAAGCGATAACGATACGTGCGGGCGGGCATGGCAGATGACATCACTAAATAGCGTCTTCGAAGGATATGCCTTTTCAGTGGTTCAGGTCGGCAGGATTAGTTATGGCAGCGGTTATATGTACTGTACAGACCAAACCCTTGCCCACGAAATGGGACACAATATGGGCTGTGATCATGAAGAAGCAAATGCAACCGCTGGAGTATTCAAATATTCATATGGACACTGTTTTTATCCTTACAAATCAGTCATGGCTTATTGTACTGACAGCGAGACAAGGATCAGCTATTTTTCGAATCCGAATGTATCTTATGACGACCTTGCTACCGGCACGGAAGACGCCGATAACGCCCGTTCGATAAATAAAGTGAAACTAACAGTTTCCCAATTTCGTGATTCGAAATGTTTAGGGTCGATGACCGTGTCTCCGGACAAGCTGTCGCTCAATAAGAAAGAGAGCGGCGAGGTGACGGTAACGGTTACTGGCGAGTACGATTCCCCGGTCGAAGGCAAGGCTGTCACTGCAAAGGTGAATGCCACCGGGAAAAAGCTCATATCGATTTCATCCGCCAGTGATACGACAGACTCCAATGGTCAGACCACGTTCACGATAACTGCCGGAAAAAAGGCCGGAAAAGCAAAGATTACTTTTAAGTCAGATTGCCTGAAGAAGTCAATAACCGTGAAGGTTAAATAAAAAGGAGGAGTATAAAGGTGAAAAACAAAAATTGCAAAATCGTAACATTCATTCATCTATCTATTGTAGTTCTCGTTTTGGGTTGTTCGAACACCAGAGATATTTCTAAAGACTATAGGGGTCTAAGCGCCCCTGTTGTAACGTCAAAACCGGTCGTTCATAACGGCAAAGTCAAAAATCTTCACCCCGTGCTCAACTCCCGCATTTCGAATGACATCGGGCGCGACAATTCACGTTATTATGCAATAAAGGTTGACAATGGTTATATGTTTAAGGACGAGGCACGCGGTGTTTCTGCGCTCGTCACGGCTGAGGGCATGACGGTGATCAGGAACGATCTCCAGTGGGGCATAAGCCTTGAAAAAATAGGCGATCTGGAGATTGCCGGGAATTACGGCGTCATAAAGCCGAAGGAAAACCGCATTGAAGTAGAAAAGGGGGTGGTAACCGAATGGTATGTAAACGGGCCCGGCGGCCTTCAGCAGGGCTGGGTCGTAAAGGAGCGGCCGCAATCCGGTGACGGGCTTGTTCTCTGCATGAAAAGCGGCGGGGCGCTCAAGGCAAAGGAGGAAGACCGCGGAACGCTCGGTCTCTACGACGATAATAAGAATCGCGTGTTGGGCTATAGCGGCCTATACGCCTATGACGCAAATGGAAAAGAGGTCGGCAGCCGGTTTGAGGTGCATGGAGGCAATATACTGGTAAAGCTTGACGGCTCTGATGCCCGCTATCCTGTAACGATAGACCCGTGGGTAGAAACGGCAAAACTCACGGCCTCGGATTTGGCGGAGTTCAATCTTTTAGGTTCTTCTGTATCAATAAGCGGAGACGGTGGCACTGTGGTGGCAGCGGATACCCACACGAGTAGCGGCACAGGGAACAACCGTAGCGCTGTGTACGTATACTCAAAACCCAGTGGTGGGTGGACAAACAGTACGGAGGTGGCAAAACTGACTCCAACACAACTAGGGTCTGGCGAGTCTTTTGGCCCATACGTATCTATGAGCGCAGACGGCAGCACTGTGGCGGTGGCGTCCTCCTCTGGCAATGTGTACGTATTCTCAAAACCTAGCGGTGGATGGGCAGACAGTACGGAGACGGCCAAACTGACGGCCTCGACGGGACAGTACGGGAGCACCTCGGGGTTCGGCAAGTCCGTATCGATAAGCTCAGACGGCGGCACTGTGGTGACGTATGCGGATTCTACTTACATGGACATAACCGACGACGGCGAAAACAACCCCGAACAAATCAAAGGCGTTGTGTTCGTATTCGAAAGGTCAGGCAGTGGGTGGGCGAACAGTACGGAGACGGTCAAACTGACATTCCTAGACGGGAGGTTTGACTATGGTAACTTGATACGTTCACCGGTATCCATTAGCGCAGACGGCGGTACTGTGGTGACAGCCGGTTACGCTGATGAGATGTACGTATTCTCAAGACCCGGCATTGGATGGGAAAACGTTCTGAAGGCAGCCAAACTCACGGCATCCGACACAGCGAGTAGCGGCGATTTAGGATTAGGCGGTTCCCTGGCGGTAAGCTCGGATGGCAGCACCGTGGCGGCAGGGGCTTACGAGAAAAGCGACTCCGGGTACAACCGTGGCGCCGTGTACCTATTCTCAAGTCCCATCGGTGGGTGGTCAGACAGGACGGAAACTGCCATACTGACGGCCTCGGACGCGGCGGATAACGACCAATTAGGCTTTTCCGTAGCGATAAGCTCGGATGGCAGCACCGTGGCGGCGGGGGCTCCCTACAAAGTCAGCGCCGGGTCCAACCGTGGGGCTGTGTACGTGTACTCAAAACCCGTCGGTGGGTGGGCAGACGGTACAGAGACGGCCCAACTGACGGCCTCGGACGTATCGGATTTACATCTAGGCAATTCCGTAGCGATAAACTCAGACGGCAGTACGGTAGTGGCGGGGGCTCCCGGTGAAGGCCGCGGAAACGTAGCCCCCCGTGGATCTGTATACGTATACGATACCGGAACACCCAAAGGCGGGTATTACGAGGTTGAGTACCAAGCAAATACCAAGGTTTATCAGGTCTTATTGATTGAGGACTCTACGTCAGAGGTGCTGGCCGGTTTTGATACTGAAGGGAGATGTGAAGGCACCATACAGGATTATTATACCGGCGGACCCTCCGACCAGGAATTCTGGCTCCGTATCGAAGAAAATACGACTGGAGATACCTTAAAAATACTTTCAAAATTTGCCAATCAACCTATCGTACGGGTTGTATCCTGTGACACTAAAAAGAAGAAACAGGAAGGCCGCGCGGGACTTCCGAGGCCGTGGAGCGGCAATGAAAGCGAGGAGTCCGGAGGGCCTCCTGATGAATGGGTAGACGGAGGCGGCACGCTTGGAAGTGAGATTACAAATCCATACGAACAATGTGACCTTGAATTTGCCGGATTTATTAAGCTCCGTGTGAATGATAAAAACGGTAATCGTCGTTCAATGAAAAAGGAAGTTCTTACACCGTTGAAGAATTCTGGTCTCTGGGCAGAGGATGCCGTTCAATTAGACCGGTTTAAGCGTGTAGACGATGGCTATGTTGCAGTGATATCTATACAAACCACGTATTGCGCGCAGAAGGTTCAGGATTCGGTTACCCTGAAATATGATAAAACCTCTCTCAGTGAGCGGTCACTTGTATTAATCGATAATGATTGATAAATAATGAGGAGGGGCCGCCATACTTAATTATTGACTCAGTGGTGTTATTTTGGCATGAAATAAGAGCAGCAGTAGCGATCATATCTATATTTGTATCTCCTCCATCATTTCTGGTGCATAAGCATCCAGGTTCAACTGCTCCCGAATGGTCGCGGCAAAGCCGAGGGCAGTTTTTTCTTCACCATGCATTACAAAAACACGTTGAGGCTTCCTTTTGAATTTGCTGAGCCAGTCCAGCAACTCATCACGGTCGGCATGGGCGGAAAGACCGCCTATCGTGTAAATCCTGGCATTTACGGCAATCTCTTCCCCAAATATCTTTACCTTTTTTACCCCTTCAATGATACGACGTCCTAAAGTGCCTTGTGCCTGGAATCCAACAAAGATGACACTGCATTCCGAACGCCAGAGGTTATGCTTTAAATGATGCCGAATGCGACCCGCTTCGCACATCCCGCTTGCAGATATGATAATGGCCGAACTCTTAATCCTGTTGATTGCCATTGAATCTTCAATCGATTCCGTAAACTTTAAGGTAAGCGTGCCCCTGGGGAATTGTCCGGTTTTCATAAGTTCCAGGGTTTCTTTATCAAGGCATTCCGGATGTTTTAATGTAATGCGGGTAGCCTGCGTGGCCATGGGGCTATCCACAAAGACCTGAAGATGGTCTAATTTCCCCTCCCTGGATAATTGATTCAAAATATAGAGAATGTCCTGCGTCCGTCCCACGGCAAAGGCAGGAATAATCACATTGCCGCCACTCTTTAGAGACTCTGATACCGCCTGGGCAAATTCATCGATGGTTTCTGTAATTCCCTTGTGTTTCCGGTTACCGTACGTTGATTCAACAAATACAAAATCACCTTCATCGATAGGTGTCGAGTCTTTAATCAAGGGTAGATTTTTCTGGCCGAGGTCGCCGGAGAAGACCAGTTTCTTTTCGCGCGCATCGTCCTTTATCCATAATTCAACGATGGAAGAACCCAGAATGTGCCCTGCATCCTGAAACCTCACCCTGACCCCGTTTCCCAAATCTATAATTTTGTTATAAACGATCCCTTGAAAATATGCCAAGCTATCCGCAGCTTCCTGGATGGTATACAACGGCTTCACAGGCGGCTTTCCTGCCCTTAATCGCCTTTTATTCTCCCATTCCGCATCCCGTTCATGTATGTGGGCAGAGTCCAATAGCATGACACCACACAAATCCACAGTGGCGCTTGTAGCAAGTATCTTTCCTTTAAAACCGTTCTTCACGAGTTTGGGGACAAGTCCCGAATGGTCAAGATGGGCGTGGGTTAATACGAGATATTGAATTTTTGATGCATGAAATGGAAATGGTTTAAAATTCCTTTTTTCGTTGTCTTTCGTACCCTGGAAGGCGCCGCAATCGACAAGGATATTTGCATCTTTTGTTTGGATATGGTAACAAGAGCCAGTAACTGTCCTTGCTGCGCCAATACATGTAATCTTCATACTTGAATAACACCCTCCCTGAATCCCTCCCATCGAGGTAGGGAAAAATCCCTTTCGCTGGTTCAATCGTCCACGATTGAACCTAAACAGTATTTTACACGCATATCATTTTCATGTAAAACCAAAACTGGCGTTTTCATCTTCAGCCGTGTTTTCTTTCTTGACTCTTATGCTCATTTTCATATAATGAATTTTTCTTTGTATCCGTTTAGTTTGTAATAAGGAATAACACTATCATGAAAAAGAACTATTTATATACACCGGGCCCAACCATGGTGCCACCCGAGGTCACACTGGCCGAGGCACAGCCAATGATCCACCACAGGACGCCGCAGTTCTCTCAAATCTTTTACGAAATGAGCGAGGGCTTAAAATATCTGTTTCAGACAAAGACAGGCGAAGTCTTTACCCTGATGTCCTCCGGAACAGGGGCTATGGAGGCGTGCGTTGCAAATGTGCTTTCTAAAGGGAATAAGGCGCTCGTGGTCGTTAGCGGAAAATTTGGCGAACGCTGGGCAGAGTTATGTAAGTGTTTTGGTATTGAAACCATCACCATCGATGTTGAGAATGGCAAGGCGGTAAATCCAGCAGACATCGAGGCAACGCTCAAAAAGACACCAGGAATTAATGTGGTATTTACCACGCAATGTGAAACCTCTACGGGTGTGGTACACGACATAAAGACCATTTCCCCCATCGTAAAGAAACATGGCGCATTACTCGTAGTCGATGCCATTACAGGAATCGGCGTCCATCCATTATTGATGGACGAATGGAATATCGACGTTGCAATCACCGGTTCCCAGAAGGGATGCATGATGCCGCCAGGTCTGGCCTTTGTTTGTGTGAACAGCAGCGCCTGGAGTGTTATTGAAAAGACCGATTTACCCAGATATTATTGGGATTTCAGAAAGATGCGCAAGGAATTAAAGGACAAAACAACCCCGTTTACCCCTGCCGTTTCACTGGTTATGGCCATGAAGACAGCCCTGGACATGATAAAAAAGGAAGGGATTGAGAACGTGTGGAAGAGACACGCCCATCTTGCCCATGCAACGAGAGAGGCCGCAAAGGCACTCGGACTGGAACTCTTTGCCGGTGAAAACTCAAGCAATGTATTGACCGCAATCAAGGCCCCCAAAGGGGTAGACGTGGATAAGATCATCAAAAAGTTACGGGACGAAACGGGGGTAACTTTTACGGGCGGTCAGGACGAATTAAAGGGAAAGATTATCAGGATCGGCCACATGGGTTACGTGAACGACTTCGACATCATTGTCGCCATTGCCGCCCTTGAAAAAGGACTTTACGAAGCTGGATATCCTGTAGAATTAGGCAAAGGGCTTTCTACAGCGCAATCATCGTTGGTTAGCAAAAAATAATAGTTTGTAAATGGTGGGTTCGCGCCGCTTAACCCACCCTACTGCTGTTACTGTGCTGGTTCAGGGCTTGTAGCCTGAACCGAAACATTTTGGTTCAATCGAGGACGATTGAACCAGCAAAAAAGTGGTGAGCCAAAGCCCTGAGAATCGAGAAGGGGAAGCAATCTATTTCGAAACCCTTTAAAATCAATGGATTGCTTCAGTCGTTCCTCCTTCGCAATGACATGGTAATAACTTTTTGGACAGCCCCTACGTATCTTTACCGTCCCTACTTTTCATACTCATTATACGCCAATCTCTTCTGAATCATCCTGCTTTGAAATTATTTGCAATACACTACAAGTTTTCCTATAATTAAAAACAAGCTCAAATTCATTTTCGTGTTAAACTTCCCTTGCCTCTTTGAGATATACGAGGTTCGTATCAGTTTAGTTTTTTAAAAACATTAGTAGTTGAAAATACCTTAGTATGTAGTGTCTGAACGAAAACTCGCAAAACTGTCATTTCGAGCGGAGCGAGAAATCTT
>DBJWYX010000102.1:0-8275 GCA_052360825.1 Candidatus Wunengus sp. YC64 | reverse complement strand
CCCCGGACGGTCACAATCCAGGGTGAGAATTGGCAATTGGATGTGTTTTCTGATAATGCGGTCGTGGATATGCCGGTGACAAAAACTCTGGACATAATGAATGAGACCCTTAATGTTCCGCTGTTTTATCCCCTGTTGAATGTCTTCCAGACGAGAAAAGATATCGTAAGGGTAAGTATATTTACTGTACTGGTCTACCAGGGTTTCTGTGGAATATGGCATACTGAACTGCCTTTGAATCTCGTTAAATACGACGTGTGCTCCAAGGGAAGAAAGAAATGCGTAAAGGTCTTCGCATATAGGTGGTATACCGACAACACCAATCCGGAGCGCATGCTGAATTGATTCCCGGTCCTGCGCCAATTTTAAAAACCTTACGGAGCGTTCCTCGAAGACGATATAATCTCCCATCAGGTCGCTTGTAGATACCGTCCAGATGTGGTTTTCCTCTCCCGTTACCGTATTCTCCACCCATGTGAGCCTGTCAATTTCATGTATCTTTGCCCGAACAGCATCAAGGCGCTCCTTCATCTCTTCCGCCTTTGAATAATTTATTCCCAGACTATCGGCAAGCATCACCAATTGATCCTGCAAAAATTTCTTGTTCGTCTTTGAGTGTGGATAGGCAAAGGGGATGGTTTCGATACCTTCTGACTGGAAAATCTCCATCAATGCCTGGTTATTACTACAATCCCCCTGAATGACACTGAGAACCTTTTTAATGTGATATTTTCTGGTGGCTGAATATATGCCCTTGATCCAGGCACAGGTATTTCTTGGAAGACCAGCCGACTCGGCGTCTTCAACCATTTTGTAAGAAGACGGGTCGCAGACAAAAATATTATTCAGGTCTATCGGTATATACCCGGCCGCAAAGACGATCTCAATGGGAATCGTTGACGTAATCCCAATAATCTTGTCCACCGGAAGGTCTTCCATAATGGGGAGTGTAGGGAGCAGATTGTCATTGAATTTTAGAGCCATGAAAAAATTATAACAACAACGTCCGGAAAATAAAAACGTATTTAATCCATTCGTATTCGAGAATTATAGTACATGCTGTGAAACGTAATCATATCAAATGTCTTGGTTCAATCGAAGGCGATTGATTGAACGAGCAAGAGCAAAATTAAAGACCTGGTCACGATGCCCCTGTTAATCGTATAACAAGAGAATTACTTGATTATGTTTCCGGAACAGCGTAAAATGTTGCTGAATTTAGGAGATATAATTATAGATAATAGTTTTCCTAAATGGTGTAAAATAATACAATATTTGGGATGTCTAATACAAAGTTAGGCAAAAGGAATAGAAATGGACAATCCAGAACAGCAACTCACGACTGCGATACCTCCGGCAAAACGCGTAGTTCCTCCGCAGCCTGGAGAAGTCATCACAAGCATGGCAACCGGAAACAGCTATACAATGGGCGATAGAATTGGCGAAGGGCACTTCGGTGTCGTCTATTCGTGCCAAGATGATTGGAACAATGATCTTGCCGCAAAAGTTCTAAAACCAATCGGGAGCTATGAACAAGTCAAAGCGTTGGCGGAGACCGAGCTATCCAAGCTGTTACAACTGCGCAACCCATACATCACATACGTTTACGATGCTTTTGAGTTCAGAGATACATTCTACATTATCACCGAGAGGTGCTACTGCCCCCTTACAGAACTCTTTCAAATAGACAAATTCAACGGTCAAGACTGGCTCATGCCGATTGCACGGTGTCTTCTGCAAGCAGTACATTATTTGCATGTAAATAATTATGCACATCAGGACATCCATCCCGGCAATGTTTTCGCGTCCTTTGTGAAGGACGAAATGATGCCGAACAAGAATAAGGCGATTCAGTTCAAGCTCGGTGATCTCGGTGTTGCAAAACTGTTCACCCAGATTGACGCCAAAAACACTCGAGCCCAGTGGATGCTACCGCCAGAGGTGCTGAGTCCATCAGACTATGGCCCGATTGACAGACGCATAGACATTTATCATGCGGGACTTCTCTTGCTTCAGCTTGTCTACTCGAAGGAACTGAAATTCACACAAGATGAAATACTCAATGGTCGCCCCAGAAAGATGGCACTTGCGCTTCCCGATCCCTATCGAATCGCATTGGAGAAGGCACTTCGGCGACGTGTCGCATACCGCACAGCAACTGCAATGGAGCTGTGGAGAGACCTGCACACACCAGAAGCCGAGACAGCGCAAATTGCTGCACCGATGAAATAAATCTAAGGGGAAAGGGTTAAGATGGTCACCTTCGAGATTCAAGCGGATTTGTCATGGCAAAAGAATACCCCCCTTTTTTTATACTACCCTTTTCCCCTTGCCTTTCTTTAGTCTTTGCTGAATATTTCTGTGCCCATCTGCGAGCATCTGTGTCCCTACATATCGATACTAAAACCTTTCTGATTGACTTATAAATATAAGTGATATAAGATTGTGTCTGATATTTTTGGTTCAGGCTTCGTCGTGAGCTCAGCCGAACGGCTACAAGCCTTCTAATGAGTGAACCAGCGCAGTACGTTTGAAATTCCTTGACGTAAATGTAGGGACAATTCATGAATTGCCCCCCAACATTATAATATATGCAAAAATTTTTTAAACAACCCTGGCGCAATTTTTCAAGAGACGAAATATAGCTGAAAATCGTATTTATGAAAAACTCGGAAATTATTAGCAAAAAACCTGTAACAGATGGTCTCCTGGATTACGAAAGGACTTACGAAGAATTTTCGTGGGAAGCCATTAAAAAAGATATCTGCATAAGAAATAATAAGGTAAACATCGCCTATGAGGCTATTGACAAGCATGCCCAGTCGTGGCGAAAGAATAAGGTAGCTTTGTACTGGGAGGGCGCTGACGGTACCTGTCAAAAGTACACATTCCTGGAGATGAAGAAACTTTCCGACAAGTGTGCCAATATGCTCCGGAAATTAGGGGTTAAAAAGGGAGACCGTGTATTTATATTCCTGCCCCGGCTGCCGGAGCTTTATATCAGCATGATAGCCATCGCAAAGCTCGGCGCCATTGCCGGGCCTATGTTTTCTGCCTTTGGGCCTGATGCAGTACGAGATCGGCTGCAGAACAGTGAAGCAAAGGTGTTGATTACTACACCCGAATTGAAAGAGCGTGTCGAAACGGTGTTGTGGGAGTTGCCAAAATTAGAACATATCGTATTGGTCAATGTCAAAGAAGACTATGAATTAGAAGAAAGTGACGCATGCTATAAAGCCTTGATGAAAGATGCCACAGAAAAGTTTGAAATGGAATGGATGGAATGGGAAGACCCCTTATATATCCTGTACACCTCCGGCACCACAGGCAAACCAAAAGGTATAACCCACGTCCACAATGATATGATTTCACATTCTATCACCACCAAATGGGTGCTGGATTTGAGAGACGACGATGTTTATTGGTGCACCGCTGATCCCGGCTGGGTGACGGGAACGGTGTATGGGGTGTGGGGCCCGTGGCTGAACGGCATCTCTTCTTATATCTTTGACGGCCGATTTGACGCCGCCAAGTGGTATGAGATTATCCAAACTTTTAAGGTTACCGTATGGTACACAGCCCCTACGGCCTTGCGGATGTTGATGAAAGACGGTGACGACCTTGTAAAAAAATATGATTTAAGCAGTTTACGGTATATCTGCAGTGTCGGTGAGCCGCTTAATCCCGAGGTAATCCGGTGGGGTTTGAAGGTTTACGGATTACCCATTCACGATAATTGGTGGCAGACGGAAACGGGATCCATTATGATTGCAAATTATCCCTGTTTGCCGGTAAAACCCGGTTCTATGGGCAAGCCTTTTCCGGGTATACAAGCGGCTATTATTGACGGCAAGGGCAATGAACTGTCGGCTGGGCAGCATGGACTTCTGGCATTAAAACCAGGATGGCCTTCTATGCTGAGGAAGGTGTGGGGAGACGAGAATCGGTTTAGAGAATATTTTAATATAAACGGATGGTACGCAACGGGCGATACGGCCTATAAGGACGAGGATGGTTACTTCTGGTTTGTGGGAAGGGCAGACGACGTCATCAATACCTCAGGCCACAGGGTGGGTCCATTCGAGGTAGAAAGCGCACTGCTCGAACACAGGGCTGTGGCAGAATCGGGTGTTATTGGAAAACCCGATGCTGAAAGGGGAGAAATTATTAAGGCCTTTGTGGTACTTCATGAAGGTTTTGCACCCTCGAAGGATTTGGAAGAGGAACTGAAGAAATTTATAAGGCATCGCCTGGCAGCACATGCATACCCGCGTGAAATAGAATTCTGTACAAATTTACCCAAAACCCGCAGCGGTAAAATTATGCGCCGGCTGCTAAAAGCAAGAGACCTGGGATTGCCTACAGGGGATATATCCACGCTTGAGGATTAGCTTCATTCAACCTTTAATCGAAAGGGGGTAGCGTATGGAAGGGAATAATGGAAGGACATCTGGCTTTATAAACAATTTGGTGGATACCTTCGGCAGGGTAATCGCATGGGGTGTTATGCTCATTGTCATGATTACTATTGTTTCTGCCATTGGAATCGGAATGTTACGTTCCAAAGTCAAAAACGCAATTGATTATATAATGGCAAGCGCTGTCGATTATGCAGTGTCTGCCGTATTAGACGATCCGGAATTCACTCAAAAAATAAGAGAAAATGCAAAAGAAGCAATTGAATATTCTTTACAGAAAGTAAAGAATGAGGCGCTGAATGACGCTGCGCTGAATCAAAAAATAAAGACAAATACCAAGGAAGCTGTAGAATACCTGATGGACAAGGTCAAGCAAGAGGCTATGACTGATGGGAAATTCATTGAAAAGCTAAAAACAAATGTAAAAGAAGGTGTTGAATATACCGTCCATCAAGTAGATGAACATTTTTAGCAGGCATAATCTTAAAATTATTCATATAAGGAGAGAGACAAATCAATGGAGCAGACAAAATTTAATAAATCATTTTTTGATAAAGTTGAAACAATCAAAATTAAAGACCCCCTTGCCATAGCGCTGGGTGCGATGGATAAAAACGAGGCATTTGTTTTCACGTATACCGATGCGGTAAAACTTGCCGGCCATTCATGTCCGGCAGTTTCCGGCGCATATAAATTAACCCAAGTGGCATTGAAAAGTTTATATGGTAACGAAACGCCGGTACGTGGCCAAATCAAGGTAACATTCAAAGGGGGAATAGACTATAAGGTAAATGGGCCGATATCGCAGGTTGTTACGTTGATAACCGGCGCTGCAGGTGAGAGTGGTTTTAAGGGGCTGGGCGGCGGTCGTTACAACAGGCATAATTTGCTGGCTTTTGATGAAACACAGGAAGCCGGTGAAGATGCGGTGTGCACGGTGATATTTGAAAGGATGGATACGAAAAGGAAAATCGAAATCTCTTACTGCAATTACATGCTCCCTGCCAATCCTAAAATGGGAGAATTGATGCCATTGGCCGTAACAGGCAAGGGAACTGACGCAGAGATAAAAGAGTTCGGGGAATTGTGGCATGACAGGATTAAGGCAGTGCTTATGAACCCACTGGAAGGGATGTTTGTAATAAAGGAATTAAAATGAAAAACTATCCACTTCTGAAACAAATATATATTGACGAGGGAATTTTAAAAGGTATAATAAACCAATATTTGTTATAAAAAGCATACTAAATACATGCAGTGAAAGGGGGTGGAAATCGGAGGAGGAACTTAATTTAAAATACGCATTGATGGTATTTAATTTATATACTTTATATCATATAAACTGAAGAAAGGAGAATGGGGTTATGTTGAAGAAGATTTTAGCAGGATTTTTGGGTGTAGCAATGGTCGCAGGAATTGGTATGGCAAAGGCTCAGGCTTATCAGGTTAAACCTGCAAAATTATGGGTTACCGCAATTGCTATCGGTACACCAATAGAGGGAGCCGAAATCAAGGTTGGTGATAATACATGTACAACAGGCAAGAATGGTACCTGTGTATTCGAATTAAAACCAGGAACGTATGAAATTTCAGTTCACGAACATGGTGGTGTAAGCGCACACACTGAAGTTACATTAGAAGAAAAAAATATTCGGTTTATATCGTTGGATTTGGGTGCCGCAGCACTCCACCCAAGTGGACATCACTAATCGTGGTAACACGCCACAGATTTTAAAGATTTCTTAATCTAAAGGCAGTTGTTAATTGTTCTATTAGCAACTGCCTTTTTCTATTACTAAAAGTATGATTAAATTAAAGAAAATACTGTGTCCGATTGACTTTTCTGCTTGTTCTACCCATGCATTAACCTACGCAATAGATCTATCACTTAAAGACCGTGCCTCTCTGTATCTCATACATGTTATAGAACCCTATATGAGTGACATAGGAGATATATTGAAACAAATCGACCTGCTTCTGGATGATAAACAGACTGAAAGTCTCAAGATGCGGCTTATCAATTTGATACCCGATAATATCCGAACAAATATCAACATAGGCACACTCGTGGTTAAAGGTATTCCTTTTATGGAAATAATAACGGCCGCTAAAGACAATCAGGTAGATTTAATTGTCATGGGTACGCATGGCAAGACGGGATTGGAACATATACTGATTGGAAGTGTTGCCGAAAGGGTAATACAAAGGTCTCCGTGCCCTGTATTAAGTATAAGACTTCCAAAATAATCATTTCAAATCCCATAGGTTTTTATTTCAATTACACACACCCCTAACACTGGCTGAATACCACCAGAAACACCTTTATTTGCTTCGTCGTCTTCCCGCATAAAAGAAACTACTGCTAATAACAACTTTGCTTATATATTAGCAGTCTAAATACTTGTGCAAATAAATCATCAGGCATAATCTAAACTGCTTATTACGGTATGCCGATTGCTCACTTTCAGATTGCCGTTTAATAACGGCGCAGCAGTAAGCTAAAATTGCTTTTATGAGAATGAAGTTTGTTTACCAAGAGATATAGCTCAAAATCAGAACCGACGCATTTGAATACATCCTCACTCACCAGCAAGGTCGTTAGTAAGGGACACACATATCGTACGAGAATGCATAAAACAAGAGAAAAATTCAATTCCATATTTAATGCAATAACAGACCCTATCATTGTATTTGATGCGGAGTTTAAGGTAATAAAGATAAATAAGGCGGCAAAAGAATTTTTTACAGGATGTCCAATTGGAAAGAAGTGTTTTTTTACAAAGCATAAATTTGCACTGGCCTGTAAGAATTGTCCAACGTGGCAAACACTGAAAACTGGCGTTACTACAACCAGCGAGATACTAAACCCCAAAACCGGCACCACACTTCTTTTAAAAACATACCCTATTTATAACAGACTAAAAAACATAAAAGGGGTCGTTCTCGTTGGTAGAGAAAGCGATGATGTGCCCATGAAATGGAATAGATAAAAGAATATTGACGACAGCTCCGGTTTCGTATATTATTTACATTAATCTTAGCATAGGAAAGAGAACACTATGACACATTAATCAGGGCAATTTTTAGGTCGTTTGTTCATGCATCTCATTAAATCTGTATCATATAAACATTGGTTCATTTTACTTTTTTTTCTCACTTCAATCGGTTGCTTAAGCGGGACCAGACCTCATGTAAGACTTTCCCCAAAACTTGATAAGCAGCTTTATCAAATAACTCCTTTATCGCTTACTGTTGGTATTTATATTGAACCAACCTTGCGTAATTATGTCCAGGAAGTACCGCTGAAACAAGATGAAGCGGGTACGCCTTATTATGTTTTCCCAAATTTTGTTTTTCCAATCGGCGAAACTCTTTCTTCAAAAATCGAGGAGATGTCGCGCATCGTATTTAAAAAGGCAATATTGATAGATAGTTTACAGAATAAGGAATTTTTGAATAAAGAAGCATTGGACGGGATTTTGGCTATCAGTTTAAAAAAATCTGAAATAGAACTTCATATGGAAGTATCAGTATGGAGGGCTATTGGACGCCATAATCTTTCAATCACGGCATCATTTCTAGATCCCAAACTCAATACCGTGTGGAACTCAGAAGTGGCGGTTGAAGGGAAAGGGCTGGACTTTGTAACTAGCAGGGTTGAACAAGAATGGTGGATGACGACGGGCCCCAAGTTTGGCCCTGCCGTAGATGAAGCCATAGAAAAGCTCACTTACGAACTTGCCCAAAAACTTATTGCATCGAAAGAGATATCAGAAATCAAGCGTTAATAAAGAAAACCGTCTTACTGGTTAATTACAATTTGCGCCGCTTTATGAAGCTGAGAGAGTAATTTGAGG
>DBJWYX010000101.1:3854-8367 GCA_052360825.1 Candidatus Wunengus sp. YC64 | reverse complement strand
GTCCCTTTTTCACCAATCCCTCAATAATTTTCAACGCATGTATCTTATAACCCTCACCTTTTGTCAAATCCAGACCTCTGTCGCCGATTAGATATAATATGCTAAGTTTTTTTGCGTGCATCTTCTAAACACTTTCTGCTACCACTAATAGATCCTCGCAGAATTTCATCAATAAATTATTTAAGTGAAATTTTTCCAAAATAGGATCGATGCCGACGCTCTCTACCATCTTGAAACCTTCTTCATGAAGAAGGTTTCGCAAACTATCAAAGGTAAAAAATCTCACATGCAAGGATTGTTCAGGGTATCTAATGCTTGTCCATCTGTCGTAAATAGTTTTTTCATGTAAAAATTTCCATGGAGCTAATCCTAACCCACTACCTAGCAAGATGCTTATTCTGTTATAGATACTTACCAAATTGGGTACACTAATAATGGCTTTCCCGCCTCGTTTTAAAACCCTCTTCATCTCTCTTAAGCATTTCCTGGTTTCTGTAATATGTTCGATAACCTCAGTTGCTATGATAACATCTAAATTACTATTTTGAAATGGGATTAATGTGCAGTCTCCAATTAATATAGCCTTATATCCTTTACATAAAGCGTTTTCAGTATTCTCCAAAAATAGTCTCTGTGGACATTGATCCATGCCGTATAAATCGTTATTGTTAGACAAAAACTGACTGTACGGGCCTTCTGCGCATCCGATGTCCAGAATTGTATTGTTTTTTCCGCATATACGTAAAATGGTTTTTGTTTTTAATGGAAGGAAGGAATTTTCTTGTTTTTCCAATTTTGTAATTTTCAACTCTTTCAACTGGGTTGATAGGTCGATAGCATGTTTTGTTTCACCATCCCGATTGCACTGACAGAGTAATGACGAAAGTTTTTTGAAATCAATAATTTCAATTCCTTCCTTGATAAATCTATCGTAACTTTCTTTACATTTTGTGCATATCAGGGCACTCCCTGTTTTTGTTAATCCATTACCACACTGTAAGCACCTATATCCTACATCTGTATGCTGTCTATGCACGAAGGAACCCGTACCTTTCTTTATAATTTCTTAATGAACTGATAAGGATTTGTCGTCATCTGATCAAACAGTATTTTAGAAACCATCAATGGCTCTTTTCAAAGTTATTTTTCTTCACTTAAAGGTATAGTTATAGTCCGAATTGACGAAAAGGACGGATATATCGACTCAAAATTAGGATGTTGTCGGCCAAGTATGTTTACTGCATTTTGAATGGCATACATGCATAAACAAGCGGCTATCATTGCAAAAATCAGAGGATGATAGTATTTATTATTTTTGCCTATTCTTACACGATACATAATATTTGTTCGACAGCAACAACCAGTAAACATATACTCCCCAAATTACTAATAGAATTGAACCTAAGTCTTATGATCTGTGGATAAAAGAATGTGTTAAGCAAAATCAAAATCAGGGAAAACAGAACTCCTTTTCTCAATTCATTATCGACATTTTTACAAAATAGTAAGAAATCTGCACATAAGGGAATAACCAAGTTCAACAAACACAGAGGGCACTTTCCTGATGTTATCGTACTACTGACAGACATTTAACGGTCAACATAGGTTGTCGGGAAAAAGGCAAAATTATTCAAAATGTTAAGGGTAGAGATTGCGCTTAACATAGATTAAAGCCTCAAGTTTTTAATGTGAACAGGAGCAGCCGTTATCAGCAACTATAATTACAACTCGCCAACCTGCATAATAATATAAGAACCTCCCTTAGGGGTAGTAAATTTTTTTATTATTTTCCAGGTATCTGGTGGATTTTTTACAAAATCAGGAATGTCTATCCCGTAAAGTATGTTTAGTTCAACGAAGTTTTCCAAATTAATAATGATATAACAATCCGAAATGTCTTTAACATTCGTATTCATAAAATCTACAATTACATTATCGTAACGATATGCATAAAGGTATTCCAATACTCCTTTTGTTGCACAATCTGTATATATTTTTTTCCTTGGGGGTGTACCGAAAATTGAAATAGCCGTTCTTTCATTATGGGTTAACTTTCGAATGCTTTTGTTTTCTGCGCGGACTACATAGAAAGAATGAAGGAAAATAATTATTAATAGTATTGGGATCAAGTAACGTGTTTTATTAATTTCCTTTTCGTGATGGGTGATAATGTAAATGCAGAATAAAAATGATATTGAAAGTAGTGAACAAAACACGATATCTGTAATGGTATGCTCGAATAAGTTTAGAAAAATCATAATAAGATCAATTACTATTAAAGAGATACAAAAACTTTTTGTTTTAACAAGGTTTTTAGCAAGTATGCCTTTATACGCATCGTATAAATAAAAAGAGATAATGATAATCCCCGGGAAAATTAGGGGATAAAAGTGACGTTGAGTTGCTAGTAACGGTATGTATGACTTTAGGCTTGTACTGCCAAAATTCAGTATTAAATATAAAGAAATAAACCAAAAAATAAAATATTTTAATTCTTTGGATTTGCTGAGAATGGCATACAATATTCCTCCCAGTACGAGATAGAAGTAAAATCCAAATATGTAATTGCCCCTTAAGAGAATATACGGTATTGCATAAGTTAGTCTTTTATATAAAGCATCGTTGTAAGTAAGTTCTAACCGTCGGGAAATACCCTGAGTTGCATTATGTACGGTGAGAATTCGCTCAAAACAATTTCCTGTTTTATAATAATAAAAACCAAATTCCAGTAACAATATTAGAGTAAAACCTAGACCAATAAATAGCCAAGAGACCTCAAATTTTTTGTGGTTAATCGTAATGATTAAAATCCAGATACATAATATAAATAAAACCAATATAGCAGTTTCTTTTAGTAAGTAAGACCATCCAATACTCAAACCTGTTAAAAAGGAAAGGGAACACTTATATCGTTTGACATGCGTCTCAGTGTAAATAAATAGTATTCCGCTAGTAGAGATGAAAGTAACAAGAGGTAAATCTGGTGTTAATAAAGTGGCATATATCGAATCTATCGGTAGAAACAACATAAGCAGCGAAGCAAGTAATCCTATATCTCTATTAAAAAAAATAGTACCGGCCGTAAATGCAATAATGATATTTGCGATAGAGCAAATTAGTAAAAATAAAACAGAACCGACTTCGCTAAAACCGAAAACTTTAAAAGCGAGAGCCGTTGGTAAGATTAATCCCAGTCTCTTTGAATGGTGTGAATCAAGGGAAAAATTACCATGTGCAAGCTTGAAGGCGGCTCTGTTATATTCAATATCATCTGAGCCAAAAAACCCATTAAAATAGACAGCACGAAGCGCCACAGCAAAAAAAATTAGCAGCAGCAAAAATGAATAATAAGCCTTTTTATTTCGGAAGCATGGTAAATAAATTTCCTTTAGCATTGCAATAGTTATTTTCTTACTCCTGATACTAATTCAGTTTAAAGGATTTATTGCATAGGATTTGTAGAACTTTCATGTCTGCGTTGTATCAGTAAATCAAATTAGAAAAGTATTTTGTTTGTTGTTTTGGAGTTTGATGGAAGGCAATTGATACACATGGGAAGTTTTCTATGCAGTGCCAGATTACGCCTGAAATCAATATATTTACCTGAATTCCAGATATCCAAAAATCTCTGGTTTATAATGTTGCCCAGTACGTGTTCTCCAAAAATGTCAAAACAGCATGGCAACACGTCTCCGTCGGTTGTAATTACTGGTGTCCTAACTTTTTGAGGACACAAACCTTTATCCTTTAATTCAAGATGGCCTTGTTTATTGACGACGTATCGGGTAGGCAGCGTTGTCGAATTAACAAAGTAGTCTTTTTCCAGGTTTTTCACATATTCCGTATCTTCTTTTGAGCGATCAATATGGAGAGATTTTAAATATGCCCTGTCTACGCCCAGATCACGTGCAAGTTTCTTAAAAGCATCCACCTCGTGTATATTTTTTTGTGTAACGACCATCTGAAGGTCAATGGAGGGGTAGGATAATCTCCTATGATTCCTTTCCTTAACAAATAATCTTATGTTATTCACCAGTGTTTCGAAAGAAGCGCCAATTCGGATAGATTCGTAGGTGTGTTTAGATGCGCCATCCATGGATATTGCCATAAAATTAAGTCCGGAGTCTAACAAACCCTTGCGAGCCTCGGCATTTAATAAAACGCCATTGGTCAGCATTGAGACACACATTCCCTTATCAGAGGCGTAACGAACCATCTTAAAAATATCTTTGTTAAGCAAAGGTTCTCCACAGTAGGAAACCCCGATAGTATTGCATACAGGGACAATATCATCAATAATCTTTTTGAACAGGTCGAAAGACATAAATCTATTTTTTCTGCCCAGGTCTGCCTTTACGGAACGGCAAATAGTGCAGTTGAGGTTACAGACACTGGCCGTTTCAATAACAATATCGTTTGGGTATTTATGCAGTCTTTGGAACACACGATGTAGACGAGAGGAAAGGCTGTGTATTGCTTTTCCTTTACGGATTTGCACCGGTATTTGAAGCCA
>DBJWYX010000101.1:0-3754 GCA_052360825.1 Candidatus Wunengus sp. YC64 | reverse complement strand
GGGCATTATCGGCGTCCTCCCTTGTCGGTTCGCCAGACGGCAGCAACCCTAAGTCGGAAGGATACCTTGCCCTGTAAATGCTGTTGAGAAAAATTGCCTCCTCGGCAACAAGGGGAGCTTTAAGCCCTATTTTTTCTATGGCGTTACATAAATCCAGGATATTATGGATACGAGAAACTTCAGCTTCATGCTCCGTCAAAGTCGCCTTGAGAATCTTCTCGACGGCTTGTTGCGCATGATAGCATACCATCCTATAGAGAGAGAATGTAAGAAGACACTCTGCCGATCGAAGGTCTTCCTCGGCAATTTTTATCCATTCCCTAGACTCCCTTTTCATAGAGTATCTTTCCCATTTTAAGGATATTAGCTAGAAACGAGGACCGTTCGTTGATAAATGTCTCATACTCTTCTGGTGTATAAATAAATAAATCTATTCCGATTTTTGGTTTAATTAATTTGCATACCTCCAAACATCTTTCTATGTGCCGCTTCGATGTTCTCTTTACTATCAGGAGATCAATGTCACTCCATTCGTGTACTTTTCCTTCTGCCAGCGAACCAAAGAGAATTATTCTATCGGGCGCATAGTCTTTTTTTATGATCTCTACAATCCGATGTATCTCTTCTTCCAACAGATGCTTTCTTTCCGTAATGGTAAACAGCTTCATACTTATTCCCAAATTTATATTACCTTGTTTTTTGACAAAGTATTTTGATATATGTTGTAAATTATCATATCGTTCTGCATACGTCCAATATCTTTTTTGCCGTAATATCCCACGTAAAGGAGTTCATTACAAGTTTTCTGCCGTTTTTCCCCATGGTTTCCATTAATGCGGTATTCTTTAATAGCTGTATGATTGTGTCCGCCGCGGATTCGTAAGCTTCTTCCGGCACAATTATGCCTATACCATTTTCTTCCACAAATTCCTTGCACGATTCACCAGTAATTACGGGTTTCCCGCTGGCCATATACTCATACAATTTAAGAGATTTTCCATATATTTTACTGATACCAGTTAGAATGTATATTCCTGCATCAGCAGCACTGGTATAATTTGGTATATCCTCATACTCAACTTCGCCAATAAAATTAACATGTGATGTTAATTCCAATTTTTTTGTTAGCTTAATAGCGTCTTCCAACAAATATCCTTTTCCTATCATAAGGAGTTTTACATTCGGTAATCTTTGTACGATACGGTTTACTATATGAATGATATGATATACACCATGGTGTGGGTAAAAACTGCCAACAAATATTAAATAATAACAATCGTAATCCAATTTCAGCAAGTTGCGCATTTCTTTTTTATCTTTAGGATAGAAAAGGTCTACGTTAACGCCGTTCTCTATCACAACAATTTTCGTGGTATTCTTATGAATGCGCAATAACTCTTTTTTTATATTTTCACTGACAGAAATTACCTTGGTTGCTAATATAAAATTTATGTACTGGAAAAATCCAAATATTTTAGGTCTGATGTTGTGGTCGCCTGTACTTTGTAAATCAACCGATGGGATGCCGTTTATCTCCAATATGTGGGGTATCTGAAAAATTAATCCAATCAAGGCAGGGACGATCGACAACCCCATCTCCCGTACATAAAAGGCATCAGACCTTAGTCTTATTTGATACGCAAATAAATAAAAGAAAAGGCACACGTAATAAATATATTCTTTAATAAATCTGACTTTAAGTGTTGGGATGTAGACGGTGTGAACGGTGGTTTCGTTTTTATATTTGCCGATGTTTGGCGCAAATAAAATGACATCATTTCCCGTTTTTCTCAAATGCTCAGTAATTTCTTTTATATGGGTTGTTGATGCCCTTTGAAGACTCAAATTTTCATAACAAATATAAAAAATTCTCATAAAACTATGCTCATTCAGCAGATTTTATATGATCAAGAGAGAGATAGTGAAGAAATTGTTGCAACAGCCGGGTGAATATGCTAAAAACATCTCATTGTTAAACCAGTCCTTGATTAGCGTAATAAATTTTATTTATACCAAATTCGGTCTCACATTTGAAATTTAATTTGTATAAAGCAAGTAAACAACACTATGAAAATGGAGGAGATACGAATGCAGCTTGATGAGAAATTTATAGGTCTTATTGGGCTTGGTTATTGGGGGAAGAATATTTTTCGTAATCTCTATGAAATAGGTGTGCTTCATAGTGTATGTGATAGTGAAGAAGATGTTATTTCGGATTACAGTAAAAAGTATGCCGAAGTTAGCTATACAACTTCAAGAGAAGAAATTCTTTGCAATGCCGGGATAACTGCGGTGGTTGTTGCAACACCTGCTGTTACTCATTATGAAATAGTGAAACAGTCCCTGTTTGCTGGCAAAGATGTGTTTGTAGAGAAACCCCTTGCGATGACTGTTAAACAGGGGGAAGAACTTGTAAAACTTGCAGAGAATACAAACAAAATTTTAATGGTAGGACATATCCTGCAATATCACCCTGCAATTATAAAACTAAAAGAACTTATATCGGCTGGTGAACTGGGCAAGATTCAATATGTTTACTCTAACAGGTTGAATATAGGAAAACTGAGGACTGAAGAAAATATTCTCTGGAGCTTTGCTCCTCACGATATATCAGCCATTCTTATGCTCCTTGAAGAAGAGCCAATAAAGGTTACGGCATCAGGGGGTAATTATTTAAGCAAGGATATCTACGATATAACAATAACTATATTGGAATTTAAAAATGGTATAAAGGGACACATTTTTGTTAGCTGGCTTCATCCCTATAAGGAGCAAAAGTTAATCGTTGTTGGCTCAAAGGCGATGGCTGTTTTCGACGATGTAAGTAATGAAAAATTATTTCTCTATCCTCACAAAATAATGTGGAAGGACGGGAAAATTCCTGTGGCTCAGAAAGCTGATGTCCAAACTGTTTTTTTTGATAAAAAAGAACCCCTAAAGGAGGAATTGAAACATTTTGTAGAGTGTATCCAGAGAAGATGTATACCTAAGACAAGCGGTATCGAAGGATTGAAGGTATTGAAAATTCTTGAAGAGGCCGAGAAATGTCTTAATGCTTCATCTTTTGACAATGCCGTCCCCTGCGCTTCTTCACATACTCCAAATTTTTATGTACACGATAGTGCTGTTGTGGATGAGGATGTGAAAATGGGAGAAGGCACAAAGATATGGCATTTTTCTCATATCTTAAGAAACTCTACGGTAGGAAAAAATTGTGTGATTGGTCAAAATGTAATGATAGGGCCTGATGTAGAAATTGGAAACGGGTGTAAAATCCAGAACAATGTGTCTATATTTAAGGGAGTAAAGCTGGAGGATGAGGTTTTTTGCGGGCCTTCCTGCGTATTTACCAATGTTTATAATCCAAGGGCTTTTATAGAAAGGAAGCAAGAGTTTGTATCTACCCATGTCAAAAGAGGAGCTACTATCGGTGCAAATGCCACAGTAGTTTGCGGTGTTACAATCGGGCAATATGCTATGGTGGGGGCAGGTGCTGTGGTGAAGTCGGATATATCGGATCACGCTGTAGTTGCCGGTGTTCCGGCGAGACAGATAGGTTGGGCATGTAAATGTGGAACAACATTAAAATTTCATGACAAAAATTCAGTCTGTAAATATTGTGGTAGTAAATATATGCTTAATGAAAAAGGATTAATTTCGCAAGATAATTGTGAAATGAATGAGGCTGTGAAATTGGTGTAAGATTGGTAGCGGGGGTGGGATTTGAACCCACGGCCTCCGGGTTATGAGCCCG
>DBJWYX010000100.1:0-8453 GCA_052360825.1 Candidatus Wunengus sp. YC64 | reverse complement strand
ACACGCCTACGGAAATCAAGACTATAATGAAAGCCAGTCCCCTTAAAATACTCGTACCGCGGGTGCCCTGCATGATCCTTAATACCACATACACCACCATGAAGATAAGGAATATCTCACCCAGTGACCTGCCGATCATCCAGGGACTTACATTTTCGAATAATTCAAATATTCTTCCAAACATTAGCTATTCCCTATTGCATCACAAATCCTTACAACCTGGACGGCTTCACGCACATCATGAACCCGCACAATGTGTGCGCCATTTATAACTGCAACAGCAAGGGTTGCAAGCGTTCCGTTCAAACGTTCCTGAACGGAAAGCTTCAAAACAGCGCCAATAAACTGTTTTCGTGACGTACCAATGAGTATGGGAAATCCCATACTTTTGAACTCTCTCAGCCTTTTTAGAATTTCCAGATTCTGGCGCAGCGTCTTACCGAAACCAATCCCCGGATCCAGGATAATTTTATTTTCATCTATTCCGGCTTCGACTGCGCGAGAAACGGATTTTTGCAGATATGATATTATTTCTGACATTGCATTTTTACGAATCGGGTTTTTCTGCATGGTTCTTGGTGTGCCCTTTTTGTGCATTATGATGACGGGCGCTTTTGCCTCTGCGGCGACCGTTGCCATATGTTTATCCATAAGCAATCCGCCAATGTCATTTATTATCGAAGCCCCTGCGCCAATGGCTTTTTCTGCGACTTTTGCCTTATAGGTGTCAATGGAAATAGGTTTCCGGGTCTGTTTCGATAACATTTTTATAAGAGGGATTACCCTTTTTAATTCTTCAGCTTCTGATAGTGGATATGCGCCTGGTCTCGTGGATTCACCGCCGACATCAATGATATCGGCCCCTTCTTCTATCATTTTTAACGCATGATTAACGGCATTTTCCGCTGTATTATATCGTTTACCGTCATAGAACGAATCCGGGGTTACGTTGAGTATCCCCATGACGTGTGTTCTCCTGCCGAGATGCAATTTGCCATGTGGATACGCTACATCAAATAGTGCTCTTTTAAAATTATCATTTTGAATCTCACATTGTATTCCCTCGGAACGGCTATACCCAACCACTTGCGGACTGTTTTCAACAACTTCTCGCATTGTCACCAATCCTCTTCCATCGCTTCCACAATACTTTGAGCCACTCTTACAAATGCTTCATTACTGGCAGAACTAAGCGTCTCATTTCTCCGAACAATAAATTCCGTGGGTTTTTTGATATTTTTCCGCTCAACAATTGTCCTTCCCGTTCGTTTATCAACCCATCGGATATCAACACCAATGGAAACCCGGCTTTCAACGATATTATCCTTCGTATCTTCAATGATTGCATTTTCATTGACGCTGGAAATCTTTCCAAACAAGATGGAATCGGCCTCATCTTTATCAACAATGCTCAGGCGCGTCCTTAATAATATTTGGTCTCGTACGGCCTTGGTAAGATCAAATTCATATCCTCTGCGAAAGGTATTATTGTCAAAAATCGGCACATAAATACTCCGGACATTGGAACGGAGCAGTGATTTAGAACTATAACCGCAACTTCCCAGTGAAATAAAAAGTAGTGACAAAACGATATATGAAAGAACTGTCGTTAAATGAGGTCTCCTTCGGCGACTGCTCACATTAGAATATTTTTTCATGGTTATTGTGCCTTTCCCATTTCTTATTTTATAGCCTCAATCATTCTCAGGAATTCCAATCTTTCATTAGCCCGCTCCGCCCAGATAGTACCGGGAAAATCAGTTTTAACGTACTCAAAATACATCGCGGCAGCAGAAGGGGTTTTGCGTCTGAGATAAAACTCACCGATATTGAATTCCCGTTCTGCCTCAATAATCCTTATTTCTTCGATCAATCTCTTCGCATCCTCCACATGGACGCCATTTGGGTTCGAGACTAAATATTCTTCAAAGCCCTCCCTCGCAGCGATCAGAAGTCCGTAGTTCCGTTCTTGTTGCTTTTCGTGATACACCTTCGTAAGGGGTATCTGGTACTGAACGTAGGGAACCCATTCATTTTTTGGATAATTTTCCAAAAATTTCTCATACGCATCAAGAGATTCTTCATATTGTTCAAGCTTAAAATAACAATCCGCTATTTTAACCTGTGCCTCAGGGGAAAGGGGACCCAGATGGTGCTTTTCTATGATCTTTTCGAAGACACTTATAGCCGCATCCTCATTGGTATCCATTTGGGCAATACCAAGTTGATACTCCCTTTCCAGTATTTCCGTTGTCCTTTTTGTACCGGGATATTTTTGCAATGCCTTCTCATAAGCCTTTAAAGCCCTTTTGTAATCACCATTCAGAAAATATGCCCAACCGATATTTATTTGAGAAACTTCTGCATATTCAGAATGAGGGTCGGTATCAATAATCGCTTCGAATTCTTTTATTGCATTGACGTACTTTTGTTCCACAAGAAGAGATAGCGCATATTTGTAACGTTGTTCCAGCGTAGTCACGGCAGTGGACGGGGTATCCATCCAACCCGTTTCTTTATTCCATACCCATTTTCCATAGGAGGGTGTCGCCATTGCATAGACTATGAATAACACTGGAAGGGCGTATTTTAATTTTCTCATCGTATTCGTCCCCACTATATTATTAAAACTTGATGTATTTCCACGAGTTTAACTCCTTGTTGAGTATTGAAGAGATATAATATCTCAGCATCTTTTCTATTTCAATACAAATAGGTAATTGTATTTTTACGCGTTCCAATTTTTGCAAATTAAGGTCTGCTAATCGCCCTGCAATCAGCGAAACACCGGGAGAGATAATAATTCCATTCCGATACTTTACCTGGCATGTTTTACACAACACACCGCCTTCTTTTGCGTTAAAAAGCACTTTAGATATGTGTTGAATACTTTTCTTGCAGTTTACACAATGCCTCCACTCAGGTAAATAACCGAGAATATGCAGCATTTTTATCTCAAAAACCAATAATCGTATCGTAGCATCTGTATCTGTCGATATCCCCGTTAGCGTATTCAAGAAGATGTCAAACAGTTGTTCGCACGGGTCATTTTCTTCAGTAAACTCGTTTACAAGCTCGGCTGTATATGAAGCCTTATAGTATTTATCCAGATTGCTTCGGAGTAGGGGGTAATTCTCCTGTAAAATCGCCTCCGTAAGGGTATGAAGCTGAGTATGTTCTTTCTTAATAAAGAGAATTTGATAGTACGTTAAAAGGTCGACTGCTTTTGAACTGTGCCTTCCGGATGCACGCTTAAACCCTTTAGCAATGGTATGAATCTTCCCGAAGTCACGGGTGTAAAAAGTAATTATTTGACTGGAATCACTATAATCTGTCCTTCTCAGGGCAATTGCTTCTGTTTTGAAGACAGACATATCATGTACGGAAACATTGATTAATGAGGTACAGGGACTCGAAACCCAAGAGCCGACAACAGTTCTCCTTCTCTTTGATGCATTTTCTTTGCTTCCTTCTTTTGCTTATCATTATATCCAAACAGGTGTAATAATCCATGAACCAGGTAGAGTGCAATTTCTCCTTCAGTCGCGCAATCGTGCTTTTGTGCTAATTTCTTAGCCATCTCAACAGAGATGATAATTTCACCCGTTATAGTAATTTCATTTAGAAATACTTTATGAAGAAACGGTTCATGGTAAGCAAAAGTAATCACATCGGTTGCATAATCATGTCCCAGAAAGGTCTTATTAATTTCTTTTATCCGTTTGTTATCGGTAAAGACGACGTTGAGTTCTGCATCTTTTTTTTCGGATTTCAGGACGTTTCTTACGATTTTTTTTATACTATTTTTGTCAATCGGATAGTGTTTTTGCAGGTTTATAATTTCCAGTTTACAACTCATAGGCGTCGACAATATCCTGTACCAGCTTGTGGCGGACGATGTCTGCTTTGGTCAGGTACACAAAGGAAATATTATTGATGTTCATTAACCTTTCCTGTACGTCAATCAGGCCGGATAGCTCTCCCGCAGATAAGTCAACCTGTGTAATATCTCCCGTTACTACCACCTTTGATTTCATACCGAGTCTTGTTAAGAAAGTCTTCATTTGCTTTACCGTGCAGTTTTGCGCTTCATCCAGAATAATAAAGGCGTCATTCAAAGTCCTTCCACGCATATATGCAAGAGGGAGAATTTCTATCAGGTCACTTTCAAGATATTTTTTTACATGTGCAACATCCATCATGTCTGCTATAGCGTCGTAGAGCGGACGCAGATAGGGATTTACCTTTGCCTTGATGTCGCCCGGCAGATATCCAAGCTTTTCTCCCGCCTCAACAGCCGGTCTTGCGAGTACAATCCTTCTGATACGACAGCTTTTCAGATACGAAAGCGCCATGGCAACGGCCAAATATGTCTTCCCCGTTCCTGCAGGACCTATACAAAAAACCAGATCATTTTTTTTGATCGCTTCCAGGTATTTTGTTTGCCCGTCTGTCTTTGGTTTTATAAAAATACCTTTTTGGAAGACATCGATAGCCTGGATGGATTCTTCCGTAGTTTCGTTCTTTGCATCGATAATGGCTTGCTCCACGTCTTCCAGGTCTAATCTCCCCGTAGTACGAACAATTTCCAGCAATTTGTTCAACACCTCTTTGCCGGTGTCTACCCGTTCTTTCTCTCCCTCCAGTTTTAGTAATCCATGCCGTGCTACTAATTGTATTTGGAAGGCGTCCCTGACGAGCCGCAGATGCCGGTCGTGGCTGCCATACAAAATAGACGCCTCTGTGTCATTTTCAAGAATAACGGTGTTTTGATACGTTGAGGGTTCTTGAAGATATTCTTTGTTCACATGAAGTTTTTGGATTTTAGCTTTTTGGTTCATATTAAATGAATTTAAAAATTATTAAGGAATAATATGCAACCGGCATACTAATCAATAAACAATCGATAACGTCCAGTATCCCGCCAAAAGCGGGTACGAGGTTACTCGCATCTTTCACATTGGCATCCCTTTTCAGAAGCGATTCTGCCAGATCACCCAGCAATGCTGAAAAACCCACAATTATTCCCAACAAGACTGACCACTTTAAACTGAATACCCTGGTTGCAGGAATCAGACTGAAAATTACAGCAATTAGAACGCTGAACGAAAGCGAGAAACATGCCCCTTCGATCGTCTTGTTCGGGCTAATAACCTTTGCTAATTTGTGTTTGCCGTATTTTCGGCCTAATAAATAACCACCTATGTCTCCAAACTTAGAGACTAACAAAACCATAACGAGTATACACACACCATTATGAAGGTAACGGAGAGTAACGGCAAAGCTTAAAAGAAAGAATATATAGAAAATGCCAAATATGGTTACCGAGATGTTTTTTATGGCATCCTTTGTGCCGCGCCTAAAGGCCTGGATGAGCAGGAGCCAAAAGATGAGTGCAACAAAGATTTCCTGCCTGAAAAAATGGTAATCTACCGAAAAATTCTTGCGTACGGCTAACCAATACGCCACAAACAGCCATACACCCGTAACAATACCCGATATGCGAAATGGAGCGAACCCGTTCTTGCCTACGATATTGTAAAACTCATGTAAACCGATAATGCCGGCTAAAGTAGCCAGACATCCAAATCCTATATCCGTGCCGATTACGGAATCAAGCGACAGAATGCCAAAAAACGCTGCGAACATAACAACGCCGAGTACGACTCTAGTTTGAAGTGTATTCACTCTCGTAGCCCGCCAAAACGTCGTTCCCGACGCACATAATCTTTAAGCGCTTCTTCAAGATGCGCCTTTCTAAAGTCGGGCCAACAGACAGGAGTAACCCAAAGTTCCGTATACGAAATTTCCCATAAGAGATAATTACTCACCCGCATATCGCCGCCTGTCCTTATGAGCAAGTCAGGATCCGGCATATCGCTCATATACAGATATTTTTTGAAGGTATCCTCCGTAATTTCACCCAAACTCAGCTTTCCATTTTTAACATGTTTAGCAATTTCTCTTGCCGCATCTACAATCTCAGTGCGCCCACCATAATTGAGCGCAAGACAGAGGACCATCCCTGTATTATTTTTGCTCCCTTCCATAGTAATGGCAAGTTCTCTTTGCACGTCTTCCGGAAGTTCGCTGATTCTGCCAATCGCCGTCAGGCGGATATTATTATCGTCAATCTCTTTCCGTTCCTTGACCAGGAAATCCTTAAGGAGCTTCATCAATAAATTGATTTCCCGCTGCGGCCTTTTCCAATTTTCCTGAGAAAATGCATACAGCGTAAGCTGCTTCAGGTGTTTCTTTGCGCACTCACGCGTTATTTCACGGACGGATTCGGCGCCCTCTCTGTGCCCACGGAACCGTGCGAATCCCCTGCGTCTTGCCCATCGTCCATTCCCATCCATAATAATCGCAATATGCGAAGGTATATGCCCCTTTTCACTCATACGAGACTCACAACCTGACCTCGATCAGGACCGACAGAAAGCATCTCTACCTTGACGCCAAGAATCTTTTCAAGCGTATCGATATAATTTCTCGCATGGAGAGGGATATCCTTCACATTGCGTATCCTGGAGGTATCCTTCTGCCAGCCCGGCACTTCCTTATATACCGGCTGGCATCCATACCGCGCCGCTAAATCCATGGGAAATAGGTCGTACACTTCATCGCCGAATTTATACCCAACGCATATCTTTATCGTTTTTTGCTCATCCAGCACATCCAGTTTCGTCAGGACAGCGCCGTCCACGCCGTTTATCATGATGGCATGCTTTACGGCAACTGCATCAAACCACCCGCAGCGCCTAGGCCTTCCCGTGGTAGCGCCATACTCGCCCCCCTTTTTCCTTAAAAATTCACCCAGTTCATCATTCAGTTCTGTAGGAAAGGGACCGCTGCCAACCCGTGTTGTATAGGACTTCATTACACCGAGCACCTTATGAATCTGCCTGGGGCTAATTCCAACACCAACCGCTGCGCCGCCGGCAGTAACAGACGAAGAAGTGATGTAGGGATACGTGCCAAAATCCACGTCAAGCATCGAACCCTGAGCGCCTTCGAACAATATCTTCTTTTTGCCTTTTATGGCCTCATCCATGAATACCACCGTGTTACACACGTAAGGCTTTATCTGCTCTGCATACCCGCAATACTCGTCATAAATATCCTTCCACGATAATTCATCAGCGTTAAACAAACGCACGAATATCCTATTTTTTTCCTCTACGATTTTTTTAAGCCTCTGTTTGAAGTGCTCAGGATGGAAAAGGTCTGCTACCCGTATACCGCTGCGAGCCATTTTATCGGTATAGCACGGGCCAATCCCCCTGCGGGTCGTACCGATCTTTTCATCGCCTTTTTCAGATTCGGAAAGTTCGTCTAATTTCTTATGATAGGGAAATACAAGGTGTGCTATCTCGCTGATGCGGAGGTTGTTTCCAACTTCAATATTTTTCGCCCGTAACTCAGCGATTTCTTCCAGTAACTGGCGGGGATCGAGGACTACTCCGCTGCCAATAACGCAGTATTTGTTTTTTCTGAGGATTCCAGAAGGAATGAGATGTAATACAAATTTTTCATTGTTTACGACGACCGTGTGACCTGCATTACTACCCCCCTGGTATCTGACAATTATATCGAACGATTCCGTGAGAATATCAACAATCTTACCTTTGCCCTCGTCACCCCATTGCAAACCGACAAGGCAGGCATTCAAGCCCGTATTTGAATATTCCATAAAATTTGGCAAAACCCTCCGAATTCATTGAGAAATAAGCTTTTACAAAATTATAAAAAACAGGGTAATGAATGTCAAGGGAATACGGTTTTACGGTTTGAAGCGCTGTGGGATTATGGGTTTGCACATCTTAACCAATACTACTTTTGCTATACAAGTCTGGGAGAAAGAGTTTGACAAATTTTCTAAAAGGCTTTACCTTCCAAACCGTCTCTATCAGAGAAACTCCTTTTAGAACGAAAAGGCGAGTTCAAATAATGCCAAAAGAGCCATATATCTTTGACAGCCATGTCCGGTTGAAGTTCTTTCAGAAAGATGTAAACTAAGAACCACAATATTTGTATAGCCTTTTTCTCTCAAATCAGCCATCCTTTGACTTTTCTACCACAAAGTTCACGCTATGGAGTTTCAATGTTATGTAATTGTAGCGCGAGATTTATCTCGCCTCTTGTCTCCCGCCTTTCTCAGGAGACGATCTCCGTGACCCCTGTGGCTTGTTTTACCAATCCCAATTTTTGGCTTGAGTATCAACCTTGACACCATACTATTATTTTGCTAGTATCCTCTCATTAAACTAGGCGGTCTTCGAAAGTAGCATATTACCCACAAAACACACAAAAGAAACGAAAGGGTTTTTCGCTATTCCCCGTTCCCCGTTTACATGAGGACAAGTTTCGCGTTTTTCGTGGGCAACCTGTCCTCGTGAAAACGGGGATTGAAATTTTTACTATAAATCTATGTATACCAGCCTCACAAATCA
>DBJWYX010000099.1:0-8588 GCA_052360825.1 Candidatus Wunengus sp. YC64 | reverse complement strand
GATTATTATGACCAGAACTACTATCAGGTCTCTCCCTCAAAAAATCCTCAAGGTTTGGAAACTGGGCAGCAGAGAGTTATTCGAGGAGGAGGCCTTCTTTACTTTGGACATTATGCGCGATGTGCTGCACGGTATCGGGTTCCGCCATATGCACAGAGTCCGCAAATCGGATTTCGCTGTGCAAAGACACCTTAAAAATAATCTACTCCTCAGGGGATTTTCTCAAAATGTACCCTTACCTGGTCGCCTTCTTTTACCAACGACTCCAAAAATAAGTTTACCTCAAGGGTCGGGTATTTCTCTATAAGCAGCGTCCTTGCCGTTCTTAAATCTGCACAAAGGGTTTCGTTTTCAGCTATTTCTGAACCGAAAGATACGGAACCTCCGTATGCGCCGCAGTCTTTGTGGGAAATAACGACGACTCGATTTATAAGATGAAGTTTTACAGAAAGGGCGAATTTGCTAAAAAGCAGTTCCCGTGTTTCTGGATTTACCAGATTGGAGATGCTGCCGGGTATGGAAATATGGTCGTAATTGTCTTTTAATCCTAACGTTTCGTTGATAAATTCCTGGTTTTCAGTGGCAAAGCGGTAGTCAATGCAGGTGATTACCAGAGTATCGCAATCAGACCTTGTAGTTTCAGGATTTATTGTCGTGGCTATTTGCTGGTTATTTACCAACAGGTCAGTCGAAGAGGAATTGTTATAAGTACAACCAGTTGGAATAAGAAAAAACAGGGCGATGACAAAACAAATTGGTTTGAAATTTTTTTTCATGGAAGAGCTTTCAGATTATTGTATCGATTAATTTTCTGTCACAATTTTTTTGTAAAATTTGTTGACGTTATAAAATTTGTTTAAAGTTGTAGATTCGCTTATTATCATTGAAGAAAACTGTTCCGTAGTACAAATCTACCCTTAGATGCGGGAATTTTATTCCAAATAGCCGGCGAGCCTTTTTTAAGTCCTTGCATATAGTTTTGTATTCAACCGCTAGTTCTGGAAAGCTTTTGGAGCCGCCATACCCAATAGTGCAATCTTGATGTGCAAGGATAACGACCCGTTTTACGTGGTGCAATCGGAGAGAAATACCGAACGTATTCAAAACAAGGTCTCTTGTATTTGAATCCAAAAGATTGCGTATGGAACCTGGAATAGATATATAGTCATACTTTCCTTTTAATCCCAATCTATCGTTTATAAATTCTTGAGTGGCTGTGGTAAACCGGAAATCGGTACAAGTTATTACTAGGGCATCACACCAGTGTTTTTTTTCATCAAAAAACTTTGAATACTTGGCTTTTTGTGGTTTTTTATCATCCCCCGGCTCGTCCGATGCCAGTGAAGCCTTGATTGTAATAGTAAAAGTGGTTAAAAATAACAACGCAACTACGATAGCGTGTGATATGTTTAGAATTTTTCTGGCATGTTTCATAAATGTTGATTAGACAAATAAAGTTTAAGTGAATAAATAAGTCAAACTAATTCACGATTAACGAGCAAATTTTATTCCACAAAAGGTGGTTAAGTCTAAGTGCTTAAATTGAGGTATGATAACTTAGATAATGGATTTTTGTAAACTGGCAACTGGTGAAATAATGGCGTAAAAGAACCGTTTTTGTGTTTACAAATACAACAGGTGTATAACAGTTATTTTGGTTTTGTAGTGTCCGTGCCTTTTGGTTGGTTTAGCATTTCTTGGATTTGTTTAAATGTTTTTGTGTCAACACGAAGCTTTCCTTTTGTATCAGAAACACCGAGTCGAGTGGCCATATCATCAATATCGAGTAAATTTAAATCAAGGCTTGAGATGCTTACATCCGCAAGATTGATATTGCGTGCGGCTTCCATAGCAACAATAATGTCGCCTCCCATACCAGCAAGCGCTTCTCTTCGGAGTCGTTCTCCTTCCGCTTGTGAATATTTAATTAAAAGGGTGCCGTCTGCTTTACGTTGTTGTTTGTAAAGATCGCCTTCCGCTTTCTTCTGTACCAGATATTTGTCGGCCTCTGCAAGGATCTCCGTAATTCTCTTTGAAGTTTCAGCATCGAGTACGGTAAGTGATCTTTCTTTGTCGCCGGTAATTTTCTGAGCTATGGCTTCTGTGTCGGCGTCTATAGTTTGAGTAATACCTCTTTGTTCGGCAGCGAGCGTCTTTGACTTATTTAAAACATTATCAAGTTCCGCCAATTTAATATTTTTAATTTTTCTTTCAAGCTGTGGGTCAAATCTCATTTCCAGAATAAGTACATCAACAACATCGACATGGCGAGGAACAAGTCTTTCGATGAGCAGTGTTTTACACTCTGCAGCCCTCTTTCGCTTCTCTTCCGGGTTATACAAGTCTCGTTCCACCATCCTACCAAGGACACTTCTGGCGATATCGCGTGTTTCGTTTTCAACGATAACTTTATACCGCTCGCCCACACCAACATCTTGACGTAACTTCCACGCCTCTTCCTTCTTGATTTGATATTTTACCACCATATCTACAGAGACATCATAGTCATCCGCTGTTCTTAGAGCCGCCTCTTTTCGCTCATCATGTCCCATATGAGACGGTTCTTTTGCGAGTTCAAGGGTCTGGACAGTGCTATCATAAAGGTCCCATTGATCAATGCCGGAAATTGCCCTGTGCCAGCCGGGACCGTAATCCTTATGCACAATACCCCTGGTTACACCCCAAATACGTGTCCTTACACCTACCTGATCAACACCGACCTTAATTACGAAGAATTTTATACCAACAATAGATAGAGCAACAAAAAAGAAAATTCCAATAGGAATGATATATTTGGTTGTAAGTTTTCCTATATGCATTTTCACCTCTTCTCAAATAGCATTTTTTAATGTATAGAATGTATTTTCAGAATTATTACGGTGATTTATCTGGTCCCGGTTTTAATGGACTGACCAGTGCAGCATCAGGTGGTTCCGGGAACATGTAATCAATCTTTGGCGAATCTTCAATGTACTTGAACCTCTGGATACTTTGCGGTGTTTCAATACCTTGCCTAACAATGGGTATGCTTCGGATAATGGCCTGTTTTAAGCGTTTGGCATATTCGAGTCTGACCATATTCCGTCCGCCATCTCCTTCCAACGCATCGCGTAATGCTTTAATGCCACCTGCTTCAGCCTTTACTGTTGCAAGAACTGCTTCTGCTTCTTTTGCAAGTCTTTCGTATTCAGCATCGGCTTCGTATCGTTTCTGAATCAAGTAGGCTTCGGCATCTTGTTTTTTTGCCTCAGCGCTACCTCGTGCATCCATAATACGCTTATCACATTCACCTCTAAACCTTGCAACTTCTACTTCTAGCTTTTTCGTTTCCTCAACAACGACTTTTTTCTGATTTTCTCTGGCTGCTGAAGCCCTCGTTTTTTGTTCTTCGACTTCCTTATCAGCCAGCCTACGCTCCTGTATCTTCTCGGCATATTCACGGTAGTAGCGATAATCAGAAAGGTTAATAGACGTAACATAAAAACCATGAAGTTCTAGCATTTTATTGATTTCTTCTCGTGCTTTTTGCGCCTTTTGATCACGCAGAGAGGCAACTGGGAATTCGCCCAACGTTAATTCTCCATAACAGTAATAACAAATGGTACGTGTATAATCATATAACCATTTTTGTTTAAAGATATCACCAACACCTGTATTCTGGATAACCTGGACTGCGAAATCAGGGTTTAATCTGTATTGGATTTGCAAATCTAATACAACATCACCACCATCTATGGATTTCATGATAAGCGGAATTCCTTGTGGATGCTTTTCGTCTATCTCTGCCGCTGTCATTTTTAAGACTTGTTCACGTTTGTCTAATATGTAGATATCCTGAATGAAGGGATAATATAGAATAGCGCCAGCCCTGTTGACCAATTTTATGCCACCCGTAAGATTATTTACAACCACAGCCACTTCGTCAGCGGCTATTTCTTTCCAGCTTAATTCTCTTCCCCCGTATATTCCACCAGCGATTAGCGACAAGGTGATAACAGCTATGATGATCTTGCGATAAATATAAAAATGCCTGACGTTTGGCTTAAAATCTTTGTCCATATAGTACCCTAGTTATTATTTTTACCAAATATATTAAGCATTGATGATAGATTTTAAGTTTTGAATTATAAAAACATGTTTCCTTAAGGTCAATAGAAAATTAAAAAACATGGTGCTTTGGTTATATCAGTATTTATAAGTGTATTAGTAATAATAAATTTTCTTAAATTCATTATTGGGGATTTTTTATGCTATTTTTACTAGCTTAATTAAACCAAAGCATGATGCAATACGATGCAAATTGTAAAAAATATTTCACTTGTGAAATACAAATACAATCAATCTCAAGCCTTTTTCGACGGACATGTTCTGTAAATGCTTTGTTCTAAGCATCAGCTATGTAAACATTAATGTTCTATTTAGAGGCGGAAAATGTGTTGGGAATGATATTTGTCCATTTTGCCACTATAATATTTACTGTTTTGCATGTAAGGTTCTAGGGAGCACAACTTATTGGTCAAAGACAGTCGATGTCCAATGACCTGCTAAGGGGAGTCGTTCTTCTGTGTTATTAGTCTCGCTATGTAAATCAAAAATTCAAAGGAGGTGTCTAAGAAAACAGGAAAATAAAAATATACTTGACACTTTTTGCTTTCGTAAATATAATGTGCCGACCAAAATTTATTGTTTATGTTGTGGTTTTTAAAAGCAAAATAAGCAAAAACATAAAACATGAGGAGGAGAAAGGAGGCCGGTTACTATAACTAATTTTATAGTAAGTTATGTTTTTATTTTTTGTTATTCTTGATTTTAGGTTGGGGTCCGATTGGTTTTATTTAAGAAGGGGAGGAAAAAATGAAGAATGGTTTGTGGAAGACTTGTATTGGTGGTTTTGCAACTGCCGTCTTCTGCGTTGCGACTTGCGCCCAGTCTTTCGGGGCAGATGCCAAGTCGATTGAAGAGATGGAAAAGGAGTTGAATGCCTTGAGGTCGTCTGTTTCAAGCTTGACGGAACAGATTGAGTCTGTGAAAAGTGAAAAGGCAGTGGCATCTATGTCTTCAGACACAAAAGAAGATGTAGAGGCATTAAGGAATGAAGTTACTACATTAAAAGAAGAAATGAAAACTGCTGCGCAGGCTGAGCAAGCACTGAAGGCAGAAGACATTGCTGGCAATGTATATTCTGAATTTGCCAAGAAGGTGAAGCTTGGTGGTCAAATCAGAACCAGGGCTGAGTACGCCAATGGTTTCTATCAAACTCCATCGAGCAACGCTACATTAGGAGGCGCAACCAGATCGCCTAATCAGGCCGTAACTCCCCACGCCTCAGAGTCAGCTGATGACGATTATGTCATGAACCAGACTAGGCTTTGGGCTGATGCGGATGTTAATGAGCACTTGAGGGTGTTCATCCAGTTACAGGATTCTAGGGTATTTGGGGCTGAGGGAACCACGGTAGGATTTGCAAGCGGGTATAATGCGGATACTACTTTCGATGTTCATCAGGGTTATTTTGATATTAAGAAGTTATTTGACTTACCATTAACAGTTAGGGTTGGTCGTCAGGAAATTGTATGGGGCGATCACCGTGTAATTGGTAACTTTGTATGGTCAAACGTTGGCCGTGTATTTGATGGCGGCAGATTCCTCTGGGATACTGATAGCGTCCATGCAGAAGTAATTGCCACTAAGGTTGACGAAGATGGTTATTTTGGTGCTGACGGCAGCAATAACTCGGATGAGAACATGTATGCAGCACAGTTGGCATTTAAAAAGCTTGTTCCAGGTGCCCTGTTAGAGCTTATGTACATACAAAAGAACGATCAGAATGATACTACTAACAGCGCAACTGCAAATGGATACGCTGCTGCAGGTGATGGACCAGGCGTTGTAATTCATGATATTGGCGCCAGGATTGATGGTAAGTTGCCAAACTTGGATGCTGTAGATTACACATTGGAAGCTCATGGCCAGTTCGGTGATTACGGTGGTCAGGATCAAAAGGCTTGGGCATTTGCTGGTAGGACAGGCTATACGTGCAAAGAGGTTGCCTGGACGCCACGCTTTGGTGTTGAATATGATTTTTCATCAGGTGATGATGATCAAACGGATAATGATCACGAGACCTTTGATAACCTCTATCCTACAAACCACTGGCAGGGTAACTATGGTTTTATCGATTTACTCTCATGGCAGAACATTCAGGATTTCAGGGGTAACATAAAGGTTGCACCAACAAGCAAAATGACCGTGCAGGTTGACTATCATTATTACTTGTTAGCAGAGGAAGAAGATGGTTGGTATCTTGCAAATGGTTCTCTTGCTACTGCACGTCCAGCTGGCGGTTTTACATCTAACGATGACAATCTGGCACAGGAAGTGGATTTGACGGTAAGTTATGATCTGTATAAGAATGTAAAGATTCTTGCTGGATATTCCTGGTTTGGTGCTGAAGACTGGATCGAGGACAACGTTGGTGAAATTGATACCAGTTGGGGTTACTTACAGACCACGGTTACATTCTAATAGTATTGTGGTTGTTTCATGAAGCAAAACATTTATTTTTAAAATGTTTTGATAATATTTGTGTAATGGGTGTTGCTTCGGCAACACCCATTTTTTTTGGTAGAATGTGATGAATCAGAGAAAAAGAGATCAACAAGATCGATATTATCCTGACTTTGAGGAATTTAAACAGTTAGCTACAAAAGGTAGCATTGTCCCTGTTTACCGTCAGTTATTTGCGGATACGCTTACACCTGTTTCGGCATTTCAAAAAGTTGCTGATGTAGAATATGCCTTTTTGCTTGAAAGTGCAGCGGGTGGAGAAAAGATTTCCAGGTATTCAATTCTTGGTATTAACCCTTTTGTCGAGTTTACCTCCTTTGGTCATCGTATTGAAGTAAAACGGGGAGCTGCCAAAACAGAAATACTCCATGCTAAAGACCCATTGGAAATATTGAACAAGGAGATGAATGCATTTGCTCCCGTACCCGTGAATGGATTGCCTAAATTTTTCTGTTGTGTTGTAGGGTATATTGGGTATGACACGATACGGTACTATGAACGGCTGCCTAATATTCCAAAAGATGATTTGCTGCTTCCAGATATCCAGATGATGTTTTATGACACGGTGATTATATTCGATCATCTGACAAAAACTATGAAGGTCGTTTTTGCCGCACAGATCGGTAAGGATGGCCTGGAAAATGTATACGCTGAGGCAATTCATAAAATTGATCTTATTATTGAAAAACTACGCACGCCTGTGATGTCTTTGAGCGACGACATTACATCAAACGGAGAAATCAATATTCCTTTTTCATCAAACTTCGAAAAGGCTGATTTCCTTAAGGCTGTAGATCGCTGTAAAGAATATATTCGTGCGGGGGATATATTCCAGGTGGTCATTTCCCAGCGGTTAAAGACACGAACGCATGCTGACCCATTTAACATTTATCGTATCTTGCGAGTTATTAATCCTTCCCCATACATGTTTTATCTAAAAATGGGAAATCTGAAGCTCATAGGGTCTTCTCCAGAGGTTATGGTGAAGGTCGATGGGAAAAAGATCATTGTACGACCAATTGCCGGTACGCGGAGAAGAGGGCGGGACGATTCTGAAGATGCGCTGTTTGCGCAAGAATTGATTGCCGATCCCAAAGAGCGTGCTGAGCATATTATGCTCTTGGATTTGGGAAGGAATGACGTGGGAAGGGTGTCACGCTATGGGAGTGTGCATATTGATGAAAAAATGGTGATTGAAAAGTACTCACACGTGATGCATATAACCTCCAGTGTTTGTGGTGAATTACAGGAAAGTAAAACTGCTTTTGATTCATTGAAGGCATGCCTGCCCGCAGGAACTCTATCCGGGGCGCCTAAAATAAGGGCAATGGAGATTATTGATGAAATTGAAACGACCAAGCGGGGGCCTTATGGGGGAGCCGTTGGGTATTTCGACTTTTTTGGAAATATGAATACGTGTATTACAATCCGGACGATTGTATTACACGGTAATGACGCTTATATTCAAGCTGGCGCTGGGATTGTTGCCGATTCCGTTCCTGAACGGGAATATGAAGAAACCCTGAATAAGGCCAAAGGATTACTGAAAGCGATAGAACTAGCGGAAAAATTGCGTGTAGAGGACGATAAATAAAATGAGTATTGCGAGAATTTTACAGGTTATAGGGATTATTCTTGTATTAGATGCCCTTTACTTTGGTATTGCAAAAGACTCTATGAAAATGGAGATTCTTCTTTTGTTCATTGGTGGCATGGTTTTTTATGCAGGGCGCATTTTTGAGAGAAGACGGAAGTAATTTATCGCGAGGCAATTTTAGGATACAAACTAACCACGATGTTTTTCTTCGATAATATCTGCCGTGAAGGTGTAAATTTCTACATCCCCGTATTTCCACGAGTCATCTGGTAAACCAGCTTTACCTGAACAGCAGTGTGACAAAAATTCTTCCTTGCTCCATCCAGTTTCTGTGGCAACCTGTGGCAGGAAACATCCTATTTGAGAACCCCTTTTTATAAATATACCGTGTTTGCCAAGTTCAAAATCAAGCGGATTTTGAATT
>DBJWYX010000098.1:0-8653 GCA_052360825.1 Candidatus Wunengus sp. YC64 | reverse complement strand
GTTTCATAATCAATCAAATCCAGATTCTTTCCTTCCACAGCCAGCTCATCCTCAAATATCTTATTCAGGTTTTTGTCCAAGAAAGAAACATGTACCGATAGATAATGTTTCCCGATAGCCCGCCAAACTGATTCTTCAACAATCAATTCCAGCTTTGAAGCCTTTAACTGCACCGTTAATATGGCGTCTAACCCGGTCTTTTCAATTATTTCTTGATTCGGTAGTTTGCTCAGAATGGTAACCTTATTAAATACAATTTTTGTCATTTCTTCTATGTTTTTAGCCAGCGGCTCGCCTATCGGAAATACGTAATGATGTATACCTGCAATCATGTCTATTTGCCGTTCTTCCTGACGAAAATGATACAACGATGGATCAATAAAAAGCCCTGCATGCAAAGGAATTTGCTGCATTTCTTTTAATTGTTTGTCTAACGTAGGCACAATCGGCACTTTCATCCCGCGACTATTAGCGCAACCAACAACAAAGAGGAATAATAAAGTAAAGAAAGCAATCTTTTTCATAAATATCCTTGAAATACTTTTTAAAATTGATAAAGATATTACTGCTGGATCATTAATTGTAGTTGAAGGTACGTGACTGAGAACTTACGCAATTATACAATAAACTTCATGATAAACTAAGTACAAATTATTTTGATTGTGATTGACTTACTTTTTACAACAGGATTCAGTCTTAATAATATTTTTTAATTATTTAGAGGAGAGTTATTCATGAGAGGTGTTTTATCGTTTGTTGCTGTGTCAGTAATTTTTAGTATTTTTGGTGGTGTGTTACAGGCCCAAAAGCTGGATAAGGGGGTGGGTCCGTACGGAGAATTTTGGAAACCTATTCCAACGCAAAGATACTGGGCGCCGGACTATTTCTATTCGCCGCCCGCAGAGCCAAAAGGAGTTTATAACGCAGATGAATGCACGATTTGCCACAAGGCTTTAAATCCGGGTTTAGTAAAGGCATGGGAGGAAAGCAGTCATGCTAATCTTGATAAGCTTCTCGATTACCAAAAAGGGAAATTGGAAGAGATAGAAAAAAACCTCGGAAAGAAGCTTACGAAGGTGGGCTGCATTGATTGCCATGGTAAGGTTGGAGCGGAAAAATTGGATCATGAAAAAGAATTAATAATGCCCAACCCTGCTCTTTGCGGTGAATGCCACAAACAGGAATATAATGAATTTGAATCAGAAAAACAATACGGTATTCCTGACTGGAAACCAGGCAGAGAGAGTCATGCAAAGTCTTACGATGCCAATCTGGACGTAGACGTATGGGCTGCAGTAGACAAGAATGTCGTTCAGGGCTGTGATATGTGCCACAATATCCAGCACAAGTGTGATAGTTGCCATACCCGGCATGCCTTTAAGGCGTCAGAATCAAGGAGGCCGGAGGCGTGCCAAACCTGCCACAACGGGCCGGATCACCCGGACATTGAATATTACAGAGACTCCAAGCACGGTTCTATATATTTTATCGAAGGTCATGGCTGGGACTGGAAAAAGCAATTAAAAGATGCGAACTATATTTCTCCTACCTGTCAATCCTGTCATATGTACTATAAAGGACAGTATTCGCACAATATGGTCAGGAAGGCTATCATGGGTGAAGGCGACGTGTTGTTTTATGACAATGTTTTCAAAGGAGTAAAACCATCAGATTATATCAAGAACAGCAAGGAATTAATGTCAAGACGGGAGGCGTGGATTGAAGTTTGTGTACAGTGTCATTCAACAAGGTTTTCCCGGGATTACCTGGACTCGATGGATAAGGCTTCGGATTCCATTTTTCAGTATGTGAGTGATTCCTACGCTACGATTAAATCACTCTATGAGGATGGGGTGCTCTATCCCATGCCTGAGAACAGACCCAAGGCGCCTGCCCCTGTGACGGAGAAATATCCTGATCTGTTAGGTGGTTTTTATGGAGAATTTTGGGCAAAAAACGGTAATCCAAGTAAAATTGAAAAGGACTTCTTGTATATGTGGGAAAACGATGCCTTTTTGGTCAGAAAAGGTTTGGCGCATATGAATCCCAATGGGTTTACCTATATCTCATGGTCGAACCTGCTCAAGAAGTACGTGGATATACAGAGTGAGTCAAATACCTTAAGGAGATTGGCTGTATTAGAAAAGAAGGCAAAGTTAAGGCCATCAAGGGCGCAGAAGAAGAGTAAATAGGCACGTAATGAATCGAAACTATTCTTCCACCATTTTCAATGCTTCTGTTTTTGGTAGGGAGTTTGTAGTCGTATTTGTATTCGTGCGATTTAAAGGCAGGCTGATATAAAAATCAGTGCCAGTACCTTCTCTGCTTTCTATGTAGATAGCTCCTTCGTGATCCTTTATAATTCGATATACCATAGCCAGTCCAAGCCCGGTGCCTTTATCTTTATTAGTGAAGAATGGTTCAAAGACATGTGAAATCTTTTCGACAGGGATTCCCTCGCCGTTATCGGAAATTTTAATAACAAAATACTGCGTATCATTTGGGTCTCGTAAGAAGGGGGAAGCAAAGGAGAAGAAAACGCTGTTAGGATTTAATTTCGCCATTCTTCTGAACTCAGAAAGGTTGTCTATAAAGCTTGTACTGACTTTAATACTCCCATTTCTTGGGAGTGCGTCGAGGCTGTTTTGTAAAATATTTAAGAGCACCTGTTTTATTTTATCCTCATCTGCAATGAGAGCGCATCTTTTTTCTTCTAAAGCTGTGGTTATTTCAATACCTTTTTCTGAGGCCGTATCCCTTAGGAAATGTATGGTATCCAATATTGCGCTATGAGGGTCTATTGGCTGCATTAAAGGTTCGGAAGGTTTTGCAAGGTTTAGCATGTCTTCAACGATTCTGTTAATCCTTCTGATTTCCTTGAGAGCAATTTTCTGAAAGCCATTGTGGAACTCTTTATCGTTCTTCTTGTGAGGAAGTAATTGAAAATATGTGTTTATAGCCACGAGTGGATTTTTTATTTCATGAGCAATATTAGCAGCCAGGGTTCCGAGATAGGCGAGTCGGTCGGCATGTTGTTTTTCCGTCTGAAGCAATTTCAATTCTGTCGTGTCTGTCAGAATTATCAAAGAGCCGAGTTTCTGCCCGTCCTCAGTCTTGAGTTTGGTTATGGTTATGCTGCAGGGGATTTTTTTGCTCTTTCTATCAATAAAAGTTTCTAAGTTCTGATACTCGGAATCATTATTAAGCGTATGTCTCAATAGTTGATGAGTATCTTTCCCTAAATTCTTGAGTATTTTTTCAGATGGACTTGTACCCTTCAGCCCAAGGATTCTTTTTGCCTCGTTATTAATGAGGGTAACCTCTTCATTAATATCCACAACGATAACCCCGCTTTTCAAACTTTGGAGAATATTGTCTCTATACGTTTTGGCCTCTTTCAATCCTAAATAGAGATGCGCATTCCTGATGGCCATTCCCAATTGACCGGAGAAGGCAAGAAACATTTGAATGTCTTCCTGGGTAAAGACCTTTTTGTTAACCTTCCTTCCGAGGAGAATTATCCCGAAGAGATTGTTCTCCTGGAAGACAGGGATACAACTATCCACATCAAGAGAGGCTAATGTGTCTTCTAACAAGTGTTCGACCTTACTATGCGTGAAACGGTTCAATTGATCTTTGGAAAGAACCGTTCTGTTTTGGTAAAGCCAGGTAATAATAGCATCGTGGCTGGAAAGAAACAAATTGTCGTCAGATGTGCAATTTATGGCTGCCTTCAGGCTGTAATGCTGGGTCTTTTCGTCCTTTAGCAGTATACATATCTTATCAATACCTACGGAATCATATAAATGTTGGATAGCATAATGGAGAAGCCCATTCAAATCATGGATAGACGAAAACATTGCAGTAGAATCGCTCAGTATCTTTGGATGGCTGTACCTGGTATGGAATAAAGTCTTCTCAATGACGTGCTGAATCGATTCTCTAGCCGGTACAAAGGTTAAAACCATTACTATGGCAGAGACCATGTTAGTGAGTGTTTCTTTATATTCCGATACCGGGAGTATACTGCTCATAATCAGGCCGACAGCGAAATAGATGATACTGAGAACGATGGACAAGGCAGCGTACACAGTACTCCGCCTGATTACTACACTGATATCCATGAGGTGGTATTTCACGATAGCGTATGCAACAGCTATTGGAATAGGAATAGAAACTAAAGGCACAAACATCTCAACCTGCCATATACCAATCACCGGCAAGAGAAAGTTTGTGATGGCTCCCGTAAGTACGGATGCTGCTACCCCAAAATATAAATACTGAACCTGCAGTCTCTTTATGCCGTAATAGCGTATGCTTTTTCTATAAAGGCTATATAAGGAATATGCCATACAGGTAATAAAGTAAAACCAGAATACAGGGAATAACCAACCATATCTTGCTTGAGGCAGATGTTTTACAAAAGATACAGATACGACAATGTACGGAGAAAAAAACAACAGAAGGAAACTTATGGTAAAAAAGAATATACTCAGGTATCGATTAACAGACAGTTCTACACGATCAGGAAAGACGGATGAAAAAAAGAAAAATGTGGATGGAATAAACATCGCAGCACAAAAGACCAACTTCAGCCTGAAGGCGGCCAGACCCGGCTCTCTTGTCTGGAGGAGGAAAAAAATAAAAAATATCCACAAAGATATAGCAAGCGTGAATATACAAAATCTCCTGTTGATAGTGTTTGCTGGATTTCTCAAGAGTACAAAGACACCATGTCCAGCAATCAACAGGAATATAAAAATGAATATTACCTGGCTTGCAAACATAATCTATATCTCTAAGGATATCTCCTCAATACCAGAACGGCATGTGTCCCGCCCACACTATGACTGTTTATTAGCGCTGTGTCCAGAGAGAAACGCCTGGCATGATGAGGAACGTAATCAAGGTCACATAAAGGGTCAGGTATGTCCAGATTGATTGTAGGAGTAACAAACCCGTTCTTTAGACAAAGGCTTGTAGCGACGACCTGGAAACCACCGCCAGCAGCATAGGCCTGGCCTGTCATTGATTTAATGGAGCTTATGGGTATTTTATACGCATGATTCCCAAAAAATGCTTTAAAGGCATTTGTTTCCGCTATGTCATAACCAGGTATAGCGTTTCCGTGCGCACAGATATAGTCTATCTCTTCCCCTTGAATTTTACCGGCTATCAATGCCTGTTCCAATGCGGAGATTAACGCCTGCCCGCTCATGTCTACCCTAACAACGTCCTGCGCCTCGCATGTGGAGGCATAGGATGCAATCTCGGCGTATATATTTGCCCCTCTGCTTAAAGCATGATTCAATTCCTCAACCACTATTGCTGCCCCGCCTTCACTGACTACCATACCATCGCGATCTTTATCATACGGCCTGGAGGCTTTCTCTGGTTCGTCATTTCTTTTTGAGAGGATTCCTAAAGCACAAAAGGTGGCCATGGCAAAGGGGAAGATAGGGGCATCAGCACTCCCCACTACTGCAACATCTATCTCACCCCTCTTTATCATTTTATAGCCCCAGCTTACAACGTCAAGCCCGGTTGAGCATCCCGAGGACAGCGTCGAATTTGACCCTGTAATCTTCAACTCCGAACATATATAACCTGTCGATACGTGAGGTGTAAATTCAGGGGCTGTAAAGCGACTTACTGCTTTCGGTCCTGACTCTAAGAATCTCCTGTGCTGACCTTCGTATATATCGTTTTCTGCCCCTATAGTTGTTCCAAAACACACACCCCATCTGTCCCGATTCTCTTTTCTCAGGTCAATTTCAGAGTCTGCGACAGCCATTTTCGATGTTGCAACGCCAAAGTGGGTGAACCTTCCGCTTCTTTTGACTAATTTTGGATCGAAGTAATCGCAAGGATCGAAGTCTTTTACCTCGCCCGCAATCTGCGTACTGAATGGAGACGGATCAAAGGAGGCAATCCTTTTTATCCCTGATCGTCCGTTGATTAGCGCTTCCCAATAGGCATCTTTTCCATTGCCATTAGGGGCTAATATTCCGAGGCCGGTGATAACAACGCGCCTTGTTATCATGAAGCTTTTCCTCCCACAAAAAATATTTTGTTTGTTGAAGAGAAGTTTTTTTCTGCCAATGTACGGCTGTATTCGTTTATTTTTTGATAAACGTCTCTGAGGAAGCTGTAGTTTGTCGTTAATAACGCCAAATCGCTCTTTATTTTAAATTCTTCCAGACCCATCTGACCTACAAATCCAGCGCTTCGCGCTGCAAGGCAATGTTCATCGGAAACGTTTACCGTATAACCCATTTCTCTGACCTTTTTCTCCATGAACCCGGACATCTTAAGCATATCCATGAACTTCATTCCCTCTAAGGAGATATTCAGTTCAGGCCATGTGCTGGGATCTTTCGTCAGTTCATACTCATAACGCAAGATTGTCTGGAGATAATCTTCAGGCATATTAAATCCAAAACTCCGGGGTTCTATTTGCCATACAGTAGCAGGCAAAGGCGCAGCAGGAGTTATTAACACAGAGTCGGGCATGTAATTTTCACTTTTTAATTTGCGGAGAAAACACAAATTTTCTTCCAGAACCTGCTCGTGGGTTATCCTGCTGCCAGGAGGTATGGGACATGGATAAATAAAACTTACACCCACATCGAGATGCTTCCTTTGGTTGTAGGATGCCTGCTTTATGGCTTGAATGGTAAAATAAATATCATCAACAGAATTACCTTTACCCATGGTTTTTGAAAGTATCTCGTTATTGGCTACCTCAGTACCCAGGAAAACAGCCCTAAGCCCGGAACGTATTATTCTTTCATAGCTTTCAATAAGTTCATCTATTCTCTCCCTTGCCCCGTTTTCTGCCCGAACGAACATTGAATACTCAAGAGTCAATCCTTCTTTTGTTATTGCATCAGCGATGCGTCTGCTCAATGAAACGGGTGTTGTGGAGCCTGCAAATCTGAAAAGCCCGATACCCATTTCTCTAATAGTTTTCTTGATTTCCGCAAGGGTTATGTTGATGTCCCGTGCCTGGTATCTGCCGGTAATGTTCGGATGTGTACAAAAATTGCACTTTCCATAATGGCATCCTGAAGATTCATTTATTACTGCTATATTTACCTTTCCATCTTCCTTTTCATAGAGGGGGAGAGGTTTTAAGTTTAAAGAAAGCCTCTTGATAGGTGTTTCTTTTACCGTGTCGTTACCGTTTTTGTATATCAAATTAAAAATCTCTCCAGCCTCAGCAAGTTCAGTAACTCTTTTTATTACCTCAGATTTTGTGCGTCCCTGGTAATACATTTCTCTTGTTGTATGAATAATCTTTGTTAGAGTTGTTTCACCCTCAACATCTATGCAAAAGTCAAAAGGGCTTTTTTCCAATGCATGAGTTTTGAATTGATTAACCTGTGGGCCTCCGGCAATTATCAGGGTATTTGGACACAATTCGTTGACTCTTTTAGCAAGCTTCTCAGAGTATGCAAATCTATCTCCAAGCCAGGTCTTGATTCCGAGTACTTTTACCTTATTTTTAGAGATCTTTTGAGCCAGATCCTCGATATATTTTTCCATTTTTTCTTTAATAATCTTAGTGAGGTTGTCCTGGAGATGATTCCACTCCCTTCTCATGGATACGGTGTTTTCGATATCTCCCTTGCCGAAGATATGCGTAGAGAGTTCAGATAGTCGTGGCGTAAGATCGTTTTTAGTAAATGTTGTGTAAAAATCGATTCTAGCCGGGTCTTCAATGATAATATTAAATCCTTCATTTTTACATGCCCTGACCAGTACGCCAATACCATTTTCCTTAAAGCAGTCACTAACGGAATAGGCCTTCCCCATAAATGAATTCCATAACATAAGGTCTATACCTTGAAAGTTGCGCATGAGAGGTCTCCTAAAGAGACGAATGTACTATGTATTTCATAGTAGAAGTTATTAGGTTAATGAGGTTGCTTTATTTTAATACTTTTACTTTTAAAATGAAAGTGTGATATTTTAAGTCCTTCCGCAAATATATAAAACCAGAATAAAAATATTAGTGTTGGTTATCTATGACGACAGGTACGGCAAATACGAGGAACAAGAGTTACGTTTTGAGATGGATACTTTTTGCCAGTATTAAATATAGAGGCTTTTACTCAGGAAGTTTTCATAAGTAGGCAAACAGCATTTATTGGCTTATTTTAATGAATTTTGTTCCATTTTTAACCGGTGACGGTCAGAAAACCAGCTTTTTGATAAATTAGTAACAGCTTGTGTTACTTCCGGAGGGATGGTATTTTCAGAGTTAACTAAATATCCATTTACCAGGTTTTCCAAATCCTTTATCTTCGTTTCCATTTTCTTAACGTCGCTCAAATCAGAGAATATCATAATTGCGCCAAGTTCCGTATTGTTATCCAACAACAAAGACGTACTAATATCATAGGTAGAACGAGTAACAGGGTGTATGACCTCACTCCTTTTAAAAGTTTTCTTGTCTTTTAAAGTCCTTAAGAGATAATTGGCAAATAATGAACCAATATATTTAACGTCCTTTCCTATTACCTCGTCTGAAGGAATATTTAACATCCTTGCCGCATTTTTATTAAAGATATTAACCTTACAATCTTTATTAATAACAATAATTCCGTAAGGGATATTTTCCAGGACGTTTTCGTTATGAATTCTTCTG
>DBJWYX010000097.1:0-8855 GCA_052360825.1 Candidatus Wunengus sp. YC64 | reverse complement strand
CGTTGGAATCATTGTGTCTCCGGCTCATTTCCACGGTATAAAGATTATGGCATACTGCTGCGCGAACACCCTTTACCTTGTTGGCTACGAGAGACATCCCAATTCCGGTACCGCAGATCAGAATCCCTCTGTCAGATTCTCCGGATCCGACAGACCGGGCGGCTTTCAATCCGTAATCGGGGTAATCGACTGATTCAGTGCCTGTTGTCGTGCCAAAATCTTTGACCGTATGTCCCATTTGGGCAAGCATGGATGCCACGTGCTTCTTAAACTCAAAACCTCGATGATCTGACGCTAATGCTATCTTCATTATCGTATTAATTAAACCCTTTCTTTGATTCTTCAAAAATCTGTTCCATAATCTTTTTTCCCTGAATGGAAAACCCTAATATCCCCCAGGCTGCGTGGATACGTTCTGGGGTGCCATCTGGTTTCCAGGTTAAAGCATTTAACCGCAGAAATCTGCATGGCAGGTTATCTACCTGGACATTATTATATTCAGCTGGAAATTTTATGGTAATGCGCGTGCCTCCCATGAGATTTGCGTGTTCACTCGTATAGATAAAGTCACAAGCCACGCCATTTATGCTGATATTAATAATATCCGCTTCAATATCGTCGTATTTTGTGTGAATTATAGCCTTTGCGTCCGGTATATGAATTCGCTCGTATGCACGCCATCTTCTTGGATCACAGGCTGAATTAATCTTATCTCGAAGTTCTTTTGAAGTAAAAGGAAAAACCAAATAATGGGTAATGCCTTGTTCGAGTAATTCTTTTATATTCTCGGCAGTATTGGTTGAGGTTACGAGAATAAAGGAAACTTCTTTGTTGATGGGCAGTGTTTGTATCTTTTTATAGAGCGCCAGTCCATTCAAATCGGGTAATTCCTTACCACAAAGCACCAATTCAAATTTTTGTTCTCGGCACTTTTGAATAGCTTCCTGAGATGAAGAAACCTCAGAAATGGTGATGTCATCCAATTCAGACAAGATATAAGATTTCAAACGGCTTCGAGTCGTTCCTGACCCGTGAACAAGTAACAAATTCCGCATGCCCATATTTTCATTTCCTCATATATCAAGACGGTCTCATTACACTTTTGCCAGACTATTTTCAAGACAACTTCGGATAATACTCTCTGTGATAATGCCGTGACGAATAATCTCAATGGTATCATCCTTTACTTTGAGCACCGTGGAAGATGAACGAAGCCGTGTCGAGCCGCCGTCAAGGATCATGTGAATTTTTCCTCCGAGATCCATCAAGACCTGTTGCGCATCTGTGGCGGGAGGATGTCCAGAGATATTGGCGCTTGTAGTTACGATAGGTAGTTCTACCGCACGGATCAAATCCCTTGCCACAGCATTATCAGGGAGTCGAATACTCATGTCTGAACCGTTTTTTAAAGGGAAAACAATTGCCAGTGCGCCCGGCCAAAAGAGAGACATAAGTCTCTTTGCAGTATCGGAGATATGATCGACGTAATTTTTAACATCATCGGGATCAGCAATCATCAAGGTTAGCCTCTTTTCTTCAGGCCTGTTCTTTACCTCGTAGAGTTGTTCGATGGCTTTTGTATCGTCTCTCCGTGCGCCTAATCCATACACCGTCTCCGTGGGGAAGGCGACCAGTTCGCCCATCCTCAAAGCCTGGGCAGCCGCTTCTATGTGTTTCCAATAAAGCGTTCGGTCCTTTAGATTAAGTACGGTTGTATTCATAGTAACCATAGTCTAAATGCTAAAGGGCAACATTTCAACATCTTTTATACCTTGACAATAAATTGCTAAATTGGTAGAGTTTCAGCATGAAATTGAAAGAGCGTCAATTACCTTATTTATTCATGATTTTAAGCTTTTTTTCTGTCTTCATTTCATCCAGCAAGACGTTAATCTTCGCCACAGAAAACATCATGAATATTGATGAAATTGTGCCCGGCATGAAAGGATACGGCAAAACCGTTTTTACGGGCGACCGGGTCGAGATGTTCAATGTTGAGGTGTTGGGAATCCTGAGAAACTGGGAAGCAAAGAGCAATATGATCCTGATCAGGATGTCGGGTGACCCTTTGGAAAAGTCGGGCATTATCGCCGGTATGAGCGGCAGTCCCGTGTATATCGATAATCGTCTCATCGGCGCAGTTGCTTATGGATGGAGCTTTGCAAAAGAGGCTATTGCGGGTGTTACGCCGATTAATGAAATGAAAAGCACCTTGCTCAATATACCGGTACAGGAGAAAGACATTTCACTTACTTCCGCTGATTGGGAACTCCCACCTTTTCCGCAGAACGAGTCTGAACCAGGCTCACGGGTTACTCCCTTGATGTCACAAGAATTAATACAGGGGAGTTCAGGCAATATGAAGCTTATGCCGATTCTCGCCCCGTTGGTAGTATCGGGTGTTAACGGCGAGGTTTTACAAAAAATGCAACCCCTTTTCAATACTTACGGGCTGTACCCTGTACAAGGGGGAAGCTATGTTTCTGTAAGTCCCCTTTCCGGAAAAGAGGATAGCCTTTCGGAAAAGGACAAGCTCGTTCCCGGGGCATCGGTAGCTGCTGTTCTGGTTAAGGGAGACCTCAGCGCCGCTGTCGTTGGCACGGTGACGTATGTAGAAGGAGATAACGTCTTAGCCTTTGGGCATCCGTTTTTACAAACAGGGACAGCAGACCTCCCCATGGCATCCGCTTATGTGTATGCCATCCTCACCAGCCAGTCAAACTCTGTAAAAATGGCTTCTCCGCAAGAGATCGTTGGTCGAATACAGCAGGATAGAAGGGCTGGAATAGCTGGAATATTGGGTGAGTCATCCCGCATGGTGCCCTGTCGTATCGAAGTGGAAGGTTCACAGGACATCGCCTATGATTTTGAGATCATTGATAATAAACTGCTGACGCCAAGCCTTGTTCTGATGGCTGCCCAAAGCGCTGTGCTGTCGACGGAAAGGAGATTAGGGGAAAAATCGGTAAACATAAAACTTTCAGCGCAAATCGATGGTTACGAAAAACCCGTTGTAGTTGAAAACGTTTTTTATGAACTCGATCCATCGTGGTTTCCTCTCAACCATATAGTCCAGCCATTTTCCATGATCCTGAACAACCAGTTTCAAAAAGTATGTGTGAACCGGATCGATCTTAAAATTAAAGTGTTAGATGCACGCAAAACGGCATATATTGAAGCCATTAAGGTAGACAAAAAACAAGTTAAACCCGGCGACACGTTACAGGTAGACGTGCGTATAAAACCGTTTACGGGGGAGAGTTTTTATCAAACGGTATTGATGCAAATACCGGAAGATACGCTTCCCGGAAGTACGCTGAATGTTACTGCCTGCGACGCCACATACGGACAGGCCTTGAACATGGGGAGGTCTGCCGGAAAGTTCCTGCCAACGAATTTTGAACAGCTTTTGCATTACGTAGAAAACGTGGAACGAAACAATAATCTCATGGTACGTGTCCTCTTACCAAAAAAAGGAGTTACCTATAAAGGAGAAGGATTCCCGTCGCTTCCAACCTCGATGCTTTCCATTATGAGTTTTTCCAATCAAAGTGGAATCGGACCTCTCTTTGACGAAGTAATATCACGTATCCCAACCGCATATGTGGTGAGCGGAAATCAAAGCATTCCGGTATCGGTTAAATAAACAATAAGGAACACTCATGAAAGGTTTACTCGTGGTAAAAATTTGTACGTTGTTTTTCCTCATGTTGCTGGTTTCACGTGCCGATGGTACGACCACAAATATCTGGACTCAATCGACAGAATCTGAGTTCGACAAAGGTATTAATCAAAACGTATCCATCCACAGTGCGGGTGAAATACGGCTTTCTCCCAAAACAGAGGCCATTACGGGCGTCAAAAGCGCCTTCGTCTGGTCAATGGCTTCTGATTTACAGAATCAGGTATTTGTTGGGACGGGTGACCCCGGAACTGTTTATTGTATAAAGAACGGTTCTGAGGCCGTAGAACTCTTCAAGTCACCTGAATTATACATCCAGAGTATTGTCTGTGATAAACACGGTAATCTCTATGCAGGCACCTCACCGAGAGGCATTATTTACAAAATAAACAACAGGGGCGAGGCATCGGTGTTTTGCAGCTTGCCCGCTGCTTATGTATGGGATATGGCAGTAGACAATGATTCGAATCTCTTCGCTGCAACGGGAAATGAGGGCATACTGTTCAAAATATCGCCTGACGGCATCCCCGCCGTATTTTTTGATTCACCGGAAACAAACCTGCTGGATATTCTGCTTGATCAATATAACAATGTTTATGCCGGAACGGAACCAAACGGTTTGGTTTATAAGATTACTCCCGCTGGAGAGGCACAGGTACTGTACGATGCGAGCGAAGGTGAAATTCATAGTCTTGTAATGGATTCGTCAGGCAATATTTATGCGGGGACGGCGTCGGGCGCACAAGTCTTCGTGCCTGCGGCTCCAGTTGCCCAGGTTGTCGCCCAGTCCGGAGTTGTTACGCCTTTTTCTAAAGAAGAAAGGGCCTGGGATTTGAACCTCCCTGAAGAATTACCGATGGCCCAACCCGCGAGTATGGCGCAGCAAAGACCGCCATCAAGGGAAACTGAGGCGCCGCCGAAAACTACAGGCATTCCCATGGCGCCAAATTATGTTTATAAAATCACAAAAGAAGGACTTGTACGAAAGATATTCGAAACCGGCCAGGCGCTTATCCTCGGCATTTCCCTGGATACACAGGACAACCTTTATGTGGTTACCGGGAATAGATCAGGTGTATATAAAGTTTGCAAAGATGAGACTTCAAGCAGTATGGTAGATGTTGAAGAAGTACAGGTGCTTTGCTGTTTAAATACCAATAATAATGAATTATATGTTGGGACCGGCAATATGGGAAAAGTTTATAAGATATGGCCATCTTTTGTAAGAGAAGGGACCTTTATTTCTAACGTGCTTGATACAACAACCATCTCAGATTGGGGATGTATTTATTGGGAAGCTGCGCAACCAGAAGGCACGAAGGCCACACTGGCTACTCGTTCAGGAAACTGTGAGAAACCCGATCATACCTGGGATAGCTGGTCAACTCCGTACCTGTCGTCTGGAGAAAGAATAATAAGCGCCCATGCGCGTTTTATACAATATAAAGTTGCCTTACAAACAGTGAATACCGATACGACGCCTGCAATAAACATGGTATCGTTATCGTATTTGCCAAAAAACCAGCCGCCTAAAATAGTTAATTTTACCATAGAAAAAGAACCTTCTTCCGCATCACAAAAACCTCCGGAGGCAAAGACAGACGGCAAGCCGGAAGCAAAACCTCAAACGCCTGCGATCCAGAAACCACATCACCAGATGGCGCAAAAAAATATCCAGTGGGATACAGAAGACCCAAACAATGACTCCCTTCAATTGACAATATATTTTAAGGGTGAAGACGAAAAGGCATGGAAGGTTATCGATAAGAACACGCAAAAAAAAGGTTCTTATGCATGGGATACACTGCGTCTGCCTGATGGGAAATATCAGGTTAAACTGGTTGCCAGTGACGAGCCGGATAATCCACCAGAGACAGCTCTCAGCGCTGAAAACACGATACAACCCATAGTAATTGACAATTCAAGACCGATGATAAAGTCTCTGAATACTGCGATGGGAGCGGATGGCAGGTATGTCATTTCAGGGGCAATAAAGGACGAATACAGCAATATTATAAGGGTTCAGTACACGATCGACGGTCATGAATGGACCTCTGCGTATCCCGTAGACGGGGTCTTCGACAGTCAGGAGGAATCCTTTCAAATAACCACCAAACACCTCACGCCGGGCGATTACACGCTTATTATCAATGCATTTGATAGTGAGGGAAATATTGGTGTGGAAAAGGCGATGGTTGAGGTGAAATAAAAATTGCATGTAATGATATAGTGCAACGTAGCCGTAACCAAAGTGAATAAAGGTGACGTGTGACAAGTGGCGGGTGACGTTTTTTCTCGTCACTAAAAAAGCCAGATTTTTCTTTGCGTTCTTCGTGTCTTTGTGGTGAAATATTATTATAAAAATGGTGCGGGGCGTGGCTCAGCTTGGCTAGAGCGCGACGTTCGGGACGTCGAGGTCGGAGGTTCAAATCCTCTCGCCCCGACCAAAATTAAAAAGAATAAAAATATTGAAGGAAAGGTTGAGGTTAGAAGCGCGCTTCCCGATCTCAACCTTTTTTTATTCCATTCGTTCAGATAAGGACATTACTATTGTTTCCAAAATTTAGCTTCTGGCATTATCTGCTCCTGCTTATACCCGTTACTGCAGTTGCCCATAATTACCACTTTCCTGCAGTCATCACCTTTATCCTGGCCTCGGCGGTTCTGGTGCCACTGGCACACTTTTTAGGTGAGGCTACGGAGGTAATTTCTGAGAAGACAGGCGATCACTTTTCGGGTATTATCAATGCCACCTTCGGTAATGCAGCGGAATTGGTCATCGCAATCATTGCCATCAGGAGCGGTCTGATAGATATCGTAAAATACTCATTGATTGGCTCGGTTATAGGTAATATCCTGCTCATCCTGGGATTAAGTCTTTTTGTCGGCGGTGTAAAATTTGGGGAGTTGAAACTGAGCCCTAATATTACCGGCCCCACCGTCATCCACCTTTCTCTGGCTGCCATGTGCTTCGGGGTTCCCTCCATCTTTGCCAGAGAGGAGACCCTGCTTGCCCTGAACAAATACAGCAGCAGCATTGCCATAGTGTTACTCGTGGTCTATTTTGTGGGAATGTTTTATGCCATGGTGAATCGCGAGAAAAAGGAGGCATCTCAGGTTATCCATGAAGCCATTGAGGCCACTGCGCCCAAATGGAGTATGACAAAGAGCCTTTTTGTCCTTGTTGCGGCAACGGGAGGGCTTGTTTATATCTCCGAGATATTGGTGCACCAGATCGAACCCCTCGTCGCAGCCACACACATTCCACCCGCCTTTGTGGGCTTAATCATCTTGCCGTTGGTCGGCAACGTAGCCGAACATTCCGTAGCTATCACCAGCGCCGTGAAGAACAAGATCAATCTGAGCCTTGCCATTGCCGCAGAGAGCAGCACACAGATAGCCCTCTTTGTGTCGCCTATCTGCGTCCTTATCGCAGGCCTTTTTGGCCAGAATTTCAACCTGATTTTTAACAAGATTGAATTGATCACCCTGGGCATGTCCATTGGCGGCGTGTGGCTGGTCGTCCATGATAATAAGAGTAACTGGTGGGAAGGGTTCTTGCTATTGTCGTTTTACTTCATCATCGCCATCACCGCATATTTCTTATAGGGATAGTGACGAATGACAAGTGACGGGTGACGGGTATAAACCGCTTGTCACTTGACACTCGCCACACGTCACCTGGCACTTTTTTAGTTGATGCTAAAGCAATTTTTAGTAAGCACAAAAAGGCAGTGGTATGATTCAAATCACGCGCACCATCGCAATTGACGAGGGCGAAATTCAACTGAAATTCATCCGTTCCCCGGGACCCGGCGGACAGAATGTCAACAAGGTCGCCACCGCTGTGCAGCTCCGTTTTGATGTGGTCAACTCACCGTCACTGCCTGACGACGTTCGCAAGCGGTTGATTCACCTGGCTGGCAAGCGGATTACCGAAGAAGGCGTATTGATTATCGAAGCCAGGCGTTTCCGTACACAGGAAGGTAATCGACAGGATGCAATCAACCGTCTGACCGAACTAATCCGTAAGGCAGCCGAAAAGCCCAAGCCCCGACGTAAAACAAAACCTACCTTTGCATCAAAGGGTCGCCGGTTGGAGGCCAAGCATCGTCGGGGCGAGGCAAAACGCATGCGACGGTCAGCTCCGCATTTAGAAGATTAACCACAATATAGCCACAGAGCACACAGAAGCCGCAGAGGAAAAACCTTCTGTATTACAAATTTATAAAACCTTGCTTTTTTAGCAAAGATTTTTAAGCTATTTGTTTTTTTTAAATCATTTTGTTGGTCTTATAATAGATTAAAATCTGTGTAAATCTATTTAATCTGTGTGCTATTTTTTGGTCGTGTCTTCGCCACGCTGCGATCTCTGTGGCCTCTGTGGCAAGCACGTTGTTGAAGGGTCATAAATTATATGAAGAATCAAAAATTGAAACGAGCGATTTTATGTGCAGGCATTATCTGTATGATATTCCTTTGGAAATCAGGAAATATCCGTGCGGATGTTTATAAAGACGGTTTGATTACCGTAAAATATGAGAAATTGCCTGTAAAAAGGGACGGCCAGCGTATCCAGTTTAACCATCCGTACAAACTATCGGAAAGTTTCGTTACAAAAGTATTAGCGGATATTTATTATAAAGAAAAAGGACTGTTTAAGAGGAAAGAGACGCTGAGGGTCTTTCAGGACGAGGAGATAAAGAAATTGGTTCCCCCGATAGTGCAGGCATTTTCAGTTGCAATGCCAGCTCAGGTAATTTCCGTCACATCGTATTCTTATCGTATGATTTTATCCGACAAAAAGAATTATTGTATCTTATTTATTGCAGATCATAGTTTAAATATTGCCTTTGGCCGTGTCCACATGTTCCAGACCTTTAACGACGTTATGTCAGAGAAAAAAAAGTATCTGACAACGAGAGAAAATCCTGCAAAAAAGAGGCGCAGCAGTTTTTGGAAATTGATTCCTTCTGCAGGACAGCAGTTAGAACCCGGTCACGAAAACTGGCTTATCATTGATTTATCCAAGTGACAAAGCGCAAGTAAGCCAGGTTACAGAGAATTTTTCTGTGTTCTCTGTGCGCTCTGTGGCTAAAGTTAAAAAGGGTACTATTTAAAATGTTTAAAGTTGTGACAAATCTGGAAGACCTGATCAAAGCCTTCATTGTGC
>DBJWYX010000096.1:0-8877 GCA_052360825.1 Candidatus Wunengus sp. YC64 | reverse complement strand
ATTATGATTTTTATCCAAAAGAATTGGCCGATAAATACCGGGCAGATGATAAAAGAATTATGGAATCAGGGCAAACAGAAGAAATTGAGGAAAGATATATCAGGGATGATCGGGAATTTATCATACAAACAGTCAAAGCCCCCATAAAGGATGACGAAGACAAGGTGACCGGTATTTTGGGTATTTTCTGGGACATAACCGAACGGAAGAATATGGAAAAAACCAGGACAAGGCTGGCTGCAATCCTGGAGGCAACAACCGACTTTGTTGGAACGGCCAGCACGGACGGTCATTTGCTTTACGTGAACAAAGCGGGGCGAACTATGCTGGGAATAGCCGATGATGAAGATATTTCAAACCTGAAAATTTCAGATATTCATCCTTCCCTGACGAATGTTTTGATTCAGGAAGAGGCAATATCATTCGCAATAAAAAACGGTGTCTGGTCCGGAGAGGCTGCGCTTCTCAGCCGTAATGGACGCGAAATTCCTGTTTCTCAGGTAATCATTGCCCATAAAAGCGCCGATGGAGATGTTGAGTACCTTTCTACCATAGGGCGCGATATTTCGGAACGCAAACGTTTTGAAAATCGAATTATATATCTTGCGGACCGTGACCCCCTTACAGAGCTTTTTAATCGTCGCTTTTTTCAGGAAGAACTGGAGAGATGGCTTGTACAATCACGAAGATACGGGATATACGGGGCGATATTGTTCCTCGACCTTGATAATTTTAAATATGTCAATGATTCGCTCGGCCATCATGTAGGCGACAAATTACTCAAGTTCATTGGCAGCTTCCTCAGGAAACGATTGCGCAATACCGATACCCTGGCAAGGCTGGGGGGAGATGAATTCGCCATTATCCTGCCTTATGTCACTGCAAGCCAGGCGGAAGTCACTGCAAAGCAATTAATGGAAATGATAGAATGCCACGACTTCACAGAAGAGGGGCAGCCTGTCAGCATTACCTTCAGCACCGGCATCGCCCTGTTCCCGGCACACGGTAATACGGTGGAAGAACTTCTTACCAATGCCGATCTTGCCATGTACCGCGCAAAGGAAAAAGGCCGCAACCTTGCCTGTGTTTATACACCTGAGCAAAAATCACAAATCGAATCGCGGGTCCTGTGGGAAAAACGCATTCGCGCCGCTCTGAAACAAGACCAATTCGCCTTATATTTACAGCCTATCCTGGACTTGCAGCAAAATTGTATCATCGGACATGAAGCGTTATTACGAATGATGGATACGGACGGGAAGGAGATTTCACCGTCAAACTTCCTTGAAATTGCAGAACGTTTTGGGCTTATCCATGATATAGACCGATGGGTGGTGCATAAAGCGATATCCATCATTCAAAGGTTACAGCATGAGGGCAAACCCGCATATCTCGAAGTCAATCTTTCCGGCAGTTCTTTTTCAGATATCGAATTAGTATCCACGATAAACGAAGAGTTGTCAGCAACAAAGATCGACCCCAAAAACCTCACCTTTGAAATTACAGAATCCTCATTGGTCGAAAATATGGCTACAGCGCAGCATTTTATTGCTACCCTGAAGGCCAGCGGATGTAATTTTGCGTTGGACGATTTTGGCATTGGTTTTTCTTCGTTCAATTACCTGAAGTATTTACCGGTGGATTATCTGAAAATTGACGGCAGTTTCATTCAGAATCTGCCTCGTAACCATGTTGATCAACACCTGGTCAAGGCAATTGTGGAGGTGGCGCATGGGTTGGGAAAGAAGACGATTGCAGAATTTGTCGGCAATGAGGAAACAGTTCGCCTGCTGCATGAGTTTGGTGTAGACTATGCGCAGGGTTACTACATCGGCAAACCGCGCGCTGTATCGGAAATATAAATTTTTAAAGACAAACTCAGGTAGCAAGTTGTAAGTGACGGGTGACGTTTTTTCTCGCCACCCGTCATTCAATACACGTCACTGTTTCGTTCGACTGAGATCACGACGAAGTCTAAAAACTTACACAAACCTGTCCTCATAAAACATGAAATTTGCAACAAAACTAACATTCATCGTAACCGGCATCGTATTGGTTGTGGGATTTGTAGCGTCCTATTTTGTTTACATAGCGAATGTCAATGTGCTGGAAAAACAAATCATCGGCGGTTATAAGAAAGAATCAATTGATACCATAGGCGAACTGGATAAAATGTTATCTGAAAAGGCTGCTGACATACGGGCACTGGCAAAGTCTCCGGTATTTACTCATGCATGTTTTACGGAAAAAGATATTACAGACCAATTAATTGAATACAGAAATAGTTATAAGTCATACATAACAGTATCGTTTTGTGATATGAATAGAACCAAGCTGGCAGATACGTATGGATTGGATATTGGTAAACAACAACGTTTGAGTCCTTGCTGGGAGGAAATTTTAAACGGCAAAGACTCTGCAATGGATGTTCATGTGTCTGAAACGCTGCAAGCCCCGGTAATGTGTCTTATGCAGGTTGTTAAAAATCCGGAAGGTCAAAAAGTCGGGGTTGTTAACGCAAAGATATCCATAAATAAATTAAATGATATCCTCGGCGAACTAAATCCCGATGAGCATAATCGGCATATACAGTTTGACCTCGTGAATAGCGAGGGTTTATTGGTGTATTCCAGTTATAACAGAAAAGGGGTGCTGAAGGATAAACCTGCGGACGTGGAAGTTGTCAATAATCACCTTGCAGGAAAAGAACATTGTTTCGTTTCCCGCTATGCGGGAGAAAAGTTTTTTTATGTCGTTACGCCTGAGCGTGGATTTCTTGATTTTAAAGGGAACAACTGGGCGCTGATCGTGCGTATTCCGCTGAAAATTGCATTACAACCCGCCGTTGAATTAAGAAATAAGATGATGGTGATTTCGGCAGTATTCGGAATATTACTTATCCCAATTTTAATGGTTTTAGCAAGGTTGACGGCAAGACCGATTGTCAGGCTCAGGGACGCCGCCCTTGAAATTGGGAAGGGGAATTTTGAGATAAAATTAGAAACCGCATCGAAGGATGAGGTAGGCCAACTGTATGCGTGCTTTAATACCATGACGGCGGGGTTAAAAGAGAGCCACGACCGCCTGATGAATTACGGCAAGGAACTTGAGGCAAGGGTCTCCGAACGCACACAGGAAATATATCTGCTTCAGTCACTGGCCATCGCAGTGAGCGCATCCGGAAACCTGCACGATGCGCTGGTTGTTGCAATTCAAAAGATATGCAACTATACAGGCTGGATTTATGGAGAGGCATGGATGCCCAATCAGGGTGGCACACGACTGGAACGCAATCATGCCTTTTACAGCAGTATTGAGGGGATGGAAAAATTCAGTGAATACTCTTGCGGGTTTACCTTCACTCACGGCAGCGGGCTTCCCGGTCGCGCATGGGTGGAAAAACAGCCTGTCTGGATAGAGGACGTGACACATGACCCCCATTATCTGCGCACGGCAATTGCCGGAGAAGTCGGGTTCAGGACAGGGATTGTATTTCCTGTTATTGCTGATAACGAAGTGGTCTCTGTCTTCGTATTTTACAGTTTAAAGGCGGAAGAAAGGAACGATCATCTCGTAAAGCTCATTTTAAGTATGCTGTCGCAAATAGGTTCGATTATCAGGCGTAAGCAAGCTGAAGAATCGTTGAGGAGCAGTGAAGCCAACCTTGCCAATGCTCAACGAATTGCTCATATGGGAAGCTGGGTATGGAATGTAGGAAAAAACGAGGTGTGGTGGTCTGAAGAGACTTACCGCATTTTTGGGGTAGAATCGAAGGAATTCATTCCAACGTTTGAGAAAGGTTTAACTACAGTCCATCCTGACGACAGGGAATTTGTGCAATCATCTGTTCATAAGACAATTTATGAGGGGATTCCTTATGACATTGAGTTCCGTATCATAAGACCGGACGGTTCAGAACGTGTTCTCCATTCACAGGGAGAGGTGACGTATGATACGGACGGTAAGCCGGCTCAAATGAGTGGAACAGTTCTGGACGTTACCGAACGCAAGCGGCTTGAGGATGCACTACGGAGAAACGAGGAGCAGTTCCGTCAACTTGCGGAGTATATTCCGGAATGTTTTTGGACAATTACTCCCGATGGCCATGAAATAATTTATGTGAGTCCTGCTTATGAGAAGATATGGGGACGTACCTGTAAAAGCCTATATGAGAATCCAACAGATTGGATAAAGGCCGTTCATCCTGATGATCAGATGCGAATTCAGGCATCATTTTTGGAGTTAATGAAACACGGAAATTTCGATGAAGTATATCGGATTGTGCGACCTGATGGGACAATACGGTGGGTTTATGACAGGGCATTTCCGATAAAAGATACATCTGGCAATATCTGTCGTGTAGTCGGAATTGCCGAAGATATAACTGAACGCAAGCGGATAGAAGATCAACTTCGGAAATTGTCTAGCGTCGTTGAACAAAGCTCAACCACAATTGTTATTACCGATACATACGGCAACATACAATATATCAATCCAAAATTTACCCAATTAACAGGTTATACCCTGGAAGAGGCTGTCGGGAAAAACCCACGCATCTTGAAATCAGGCAAAACACCGCATGAGGTTTACAAACAATTATGGGACGCTATTACTGCCGGCGGTGAATGGCAGGGAGAATTTTGCAACAAGAAAAAGAATGGAGAATTCTATTGGGAGCTTGCCCACATCTCACCATTAAGAAACAGCGAGGGCGCAATTACTAATTTTATTGCATTTAAGGACGATATCACAGAACGTAAACAGATAGAGGCAGAACAGGAAAAACTGAGGGAACAGCTTTTCCGCAGCCAGAATCTGGCTTCTGTTGGAAAACTGGCGGGGGGTGTCGCGCATAACTTCAATAACCTCCTCACCGTAATTATGGGATATGCAAGCCTGTTAAACATGGAAATTGAGGGAAACAACCCATTTAAGGATTATACCCAGAAAATCATAAAAACGTCACAGACGGCGGCGGATTTAACCCAGGCGCTCCTTGCGTTTAGCAGAAAACAGCCCATCACTCAAAAACCGGTAAACATCAATGAAATCATCAGGCAGTCAGAATCCCTCTTGTCGCAGCTTATCAGGGAGGATATTACCCTCACGACGATACTGAGCCGGGAGAACGCTATCGTGATGGCCGACGTCGGCCAGATAGAGCAGGTGCTGATGAACCTTGTAACCAATGCGAGGGACGCCATGCCAAACGGGGGTAATTTGACAATACACACAGATATAATGGAAATGGATGACGCATTTATCAATTTACACGGCTACGGAATCATGGGGAAATATGTATATATAGCAGTAACCGATACGGGAACCGGTATGGATGAGAATACAAAGTTGCGGGTGTTTGAGCCGTTCTTTACTACGAAAGAGGTGGGAAGGGGAACGGGTCTTGGACTCTCCAGTGTGTATGGTATCGTAAAGCAGCATAGCGGCTACATACATGTTGATAGTGAACCGGGCAAGGGCGCTACGTTTAACATCTACCTGCCGGTTATTGAATTGGAGGCAGAACGGGAAGAAGGAGAGGAGGCGAAAATACACGCTCCTTTGCCTAAAGGGGGCGCAGATACCGTGCTCCTGGCAGAGGATGACGCTGTGGTCAGGGAGCTTATCAGGATGGTGTTTGAGCGCGCTGATTACAGGGTAATAGAGGCGGTTGACGGGGAAGATGCGCTGGTGAAATTTACGGAGCATAAAGACAGCGTAAAACTCCTGGTCTCTGATTTAATTATGCCGAAGAAAAACGGCAAGGAGGTGTATGAAGCAATAAGAAAGGTGGCGCCTGATATGAAAGTGCTTTTTATTACCGGCTATGATGATGACGTTATCAGCAAGATAGACATTCAGAAAGAGAAGTTCGACTACATTATAAAACCCGTTTTGCCTGTTGAGCTTTTAGAGAAGGTTCGGGAAGTGCTGGGCAAATCCCGAAGTTAATGGATGGAAGCGCCCCGTTTGAACTGGGGCTTCGGCAACTTCTTTCTAACACGGAGTCACGAAGACACCAAAGTTAATTTCAATATATAGTATCTTATAAAAATTATTTTTACATTTTCAGCAAAAATATTTTAAGTAGCGGCAAAGCGCGCCTTGCCACTACGGTTTTTTCCGGCTCGTTCGGGTTAGGAATTTCAAAATTGCAGTTGTAGCGCGAACTTCAGTTCGCTTGCATCCTATACGAACGGGAGTTCGCGCTACATTGAATGATCTCATGGGAAAAAATATAAAAACCCAAAAAGAACTCCTGCTTGAAATAGAAGCGCTTCAGGCACAACTCAAAAAAGCCAACGACACACTCCATACCATCTGCAACGGCACGGCAGGTAAGGCCGTTGAGACTAAATACAGGGCGCTCGTTGAACAGATACCTGCCATTACCTATATTGCAGCCCTTGACGAAGCATGCACTACACTTTACATCAGCCCTCAAATCAAGGCCGTACTGGGATTTTCGCCCGATGAATGGCTGTCCGATCCGGAATCGTGGGTAAAGCAGCTTCATCCCGAAGACCGTGAGCGGGTACTGGCCGAATACAAATCAAGTCAAGAAAAAGGACAACCATTTCACTCCGAATACCGCTGGTTGAGCCGTGACGGCAGGGTATTATGGTGTCATGATAATGCCGTGCTGGTGAAGGATGATACCGGCAAACCCCTTTTCTTTCAAGGCATTGCCACGGATATAACTGAGTTGAAGCTGGCTACTGAGGAAATATATCTGTTTCAATCACTGGCTATGGCAATTAGTGTATGCAGGAACTTACATGATGCGCTGATTGTTGCAATGCAAAAGATATGCAACTATACAGGATGGGTTTATGCAGAGGCGTGGATGCCGGATCAGGATGGCGCATGCCTGGAACGCGACCACTTTTTTTACAGTAGTATTGAGGGTCTGGAAAAATTCAGTGAGCGCTCTTGCGGATTTACCTTCACTCCCGGCAGCGGACTTCCCGGTCGCGCTTGGGCAGAAAAACAGCCTGTCTGGATAGTGGACGTAACACATGACCGGCATTATCTGCGTGCGGCAATTGCCGGCGAAGCCGGTTTGAAGACGGGAATCGGCTTTCCTGTTATCGCCGATGGCGAGGTGGTCTCCGTTTTCGTATTTTACAGTTTAAAGGCAGAAGAAAGGAACGATCATCTCGTAAAGCTCATTTTAAGCATGCTGTCGCAAATAGGTTCGATTATCAAGCGCATACAGGCTGAAGAAGCGCGGGAAAAGCTCCGGGAAGAACTCTACCGTTCTCACAACCTGGCCTCTATTGGAAAGCTCGCCGGCGGCGTCGCTCATAACTTTAATAACCTCCTCACCGTAATCATGGGCTATGCAAGCCTGTTGAATAAGGAACTGGAGGGGAAGGGTAAATTAAAGGATTATGTGCAAAAAATACTGAAGTCATCAGAGACGGCAGCCGGTTTAACCCAGGACCTCCTTGCGTTCAGCAGAAAACAGCCCATCAGCGCAAAACCGGTCAATGTCAATGAAATCATCAAACAGTCAGAGTCCCTCCTGTCGAAGCTCATCAGGGAAGATATTGCATTTAAGACGATACTTACCCGGGAAGATACCACTGTCATGGCCGACGTTGGCCAGATAGAGCAGGTGTTAATGAACCTTGCGACCAACGCCCGTGATGCCATGCCAAACGGGGGTAATTTGGCAATATACACGGATATCATGGAAATGGACGATGTCTTCATACGTTCCTGCGGGTATGGAAGCGCCGGGATATATGTCCATATATCCATCGCCGATACAGGTGTTGGTATGGATAAAAATACAAGGATGAGGGTGTTTGAACCGTTCTTTACGACGAAGGAGGTGGGGAAGGGGACGGGACTTGGTCTTGCAAGTGTGTATGGAATAGTCAAACAGCATGGCGGCTATATCAATGTCGAGAGTGAACCGGCCAAAGGGGCTACGTTCAACATATACCTACCGCTTGTCAAATTAGAGGCTGAAAAAGGAAGAGGAGGGTCTCTTACCGTTCTCTCAAGAGGGGGTACCGAGACGGTGCTTCTTGCAGAGGATGAGCCAGAGGTCAGGGAGTTAATCAAAATGGTATTTGAGCATGCCGGGTACACGGTGATAGAGGCGGTTGACGGGGAAGATGCCCTGAAAAAGTTCAGCGAAAACAAAGACTACGTAGACCTTCTCGTACTTGATGTAATAATGCCGGGGAAAAATGGCAAAGAAGTGTATGAGGCAATAAAGAAAATGAAACCCCGCATAAAAGCGCTTTTTATGAGTGGATATAGTGAAGACGTTATCCGCAAAAGGGACTTCCTCGACAAGGGATTTGACTGTATTTTAAAGCCGTCTTCTCCTGACGATCTCCTGGAAAAGGTGAGGGAAATACTGGATAAGCCCGGTACGTAAATTTTAGACAATGTCCCCCGTTGACATATCGTATACCCACTGGAGGTCAACAGGGGCGTATTCAAAGAGTTCTTCTTTCTGAAAAAAGATGCCGATCTCTTTTTCGGCGGAGGCAGGAGAGTCAGAGCCGTGTATCAGGTTAAAACGGTTGCTGACGGCGTAATCGCCGCGAATGGTTCCTGGTTCAGCCTTTGAGCCGAAGGTAGCGCCCATCATTTTCCGGGAGATTTCTACTGCGTTTTTGCCTTTCAGCGCTATGACGATTACGGGCGCTGAGGTTGTGTATCTGACGAGGGGTTCGAAGAAGTCCTTGCCTTCATGCACGCCGTAGTGTTTTCTCGCTAAGGTCTCTGAAATCCGGATCATTTTTAGGCCTATTATCTGGAATCCCTTTTCCTCAAATCGGGAGATAATCTTTCCCATCAAACGGCGTTGAACGGCATCTGGTTTTAAAATAAGTAAAGTTTTTTCCATAAAAT
>DBJWYX010000095.1:0-8911 GCA_052360825.1 Candidatus Wunengus sp. YC64 | reverse complement strand
AGGAGTCCATTGTGGTGAGTGTCCAGCAGAAAGAAAAACCAAGGCGTAAAATTCTCAAAAAATATAACGAAAAGAATCTTTCCTTGAAAAATGTTTATGCCGATAAAGCAGAAAGGAGTTGCCTTATGTGTGGGAAAAGGTTTATAAGCCGGGGTCCACACAACAGAAGGTGCCCAAAATGTAATCAAAAGATAGATCAAGCCGCAGAAAATACCTTTTACATGCCAACCGTCTATACAAACGATGGCGGCACCTCTGGAGAATTTATACCTATTGTTGAATAGATAGCGGTAAATCTATAATATTAAATAATCAAAAGGGTTGCGTAGTAATAACTACGCAACCCTTTTTTATTTGTCCCCTTTCAAAACCTTCCTCTCAAATTATTCGGAATATTTATTTTTTAAAATATGCTTGACAATTTATTAAATTTATTTATGATATTGAGACTGAGTCTCATTCATGATAAACAAATCCATGGTAAAAGAATCCGAAATCAGAGACCCGGAAGCAAGTTCATGGTATAATTTAGATGAGAAGTTGAATGTAAGACGTCATTCTGAACTGTTATGGATATCTAATTTACTCTAAAGGGGGGGCTAATCATGTGTTATCAGATTTTTTTTGTAATATCTTTTGTTATGGCATTTCTTGTTTCCGATGTCTTTGCGCAATCTCCAGAAACAGAGACTTTGGAAAGCAAGGTGGAAATGCTTGAGAATGAATTGAAAGAGATAAAGGATTTACTCAAGCTGCAAATTGAAAAGGATGTTCAAAAAGAAAAGGAGATCGCATCTTTAAAGGAAGAGGTACAGAAGAAAGAGGTAAAAATTTCCACAGAAGAAACTTCAGCGCAGATTCAGACTGTTAAAGAAGCAGTGGTGAAAGAGGATGTGGGAGAAGTGCCTTATTTAGCCAAAAAGGGGAGTGAATTGGCGGAAAAGAAGCTTGCCCCGTCTTTTGGTGGCATCTATACAAAACCGTTTCTGAGGAGATTTGGGCGAAATACCTATGTGGGTGGTTATATGGATCTTGCATTCAGGGCGACGGAAAATGAGGCAGATATGCAGGGCTTTGTTCAGAATAGATTTATACCCTTTATATACTCAGACATCTCAGACCGTGTAAAACTCGCAACAGAGATAGAATTTGAATTTGGCGGTGTCGGAGGCGGCAGGTCCGGAGAGGTAATTCTGGAATTTGCCACCATAGATTTTTTATTGACCGATTGGATAAATTGGAGGGGTGGATACATCCTTACGCCTCTGGGAAAGCTCAATTTAGTGCATGATTCTCCATTACAGGACTTTACTGACCGCCCACTGGTAGACCAATTGGTTATTCCAACCACCCTAACAGATTTGGGTATGGGTTTCTTTGGCACCATGTATCCGTCAGAATTAAGCAAACTCGATTACGAAATTTACGCTACCAATGGGGCGTTCCGCGGTTTGGACACTGATGGTACATCGCGCTTTGGGGAGGTAAACGGTCTGAGAAGTTCCCGGGGTGGATTTGCTAACGATAACTATAATGAAAGTCCCGGGGTTGTTGGTCGTGTTGCCTTTAGTCCATTTATAGGCTTAGAATTTGGCGGGTCTGCTTATACAAGTCAGTATGACGAGGATAACGAGAATCAACTGACCATTCAAGCGTTGGACTTTACCTATCAAAGGGGTCCATTTGAATTTTTGGGCGAAGGCGCTTATGCCTTTATAGATACGAACGAATTGGCTGACGATGCTGGTATTACCGATGATATGTGGGGATATTATTTAGAAGCCCGTTATCATTTCATGCCTTCTGTACTAAAAAACTGGAGTCCGAAAATTTTTACTGAAAATTCAACATTTACAGGCGTTTTAAGATGGGACCAGGTACAAACTGCCGGCAGGGATGACGACTTTGAAAGTGTTCATTGGTTAAGAAATCGGGTAACCCCTGGATTGAATTATCGGTATACCGAAGATACGGTCTTTAAGTTAGATTATCAAATTAATATGGAAGAGAAAGACATGCCTGGCATAGCTAATAACGCCTTTTTGTTTTCTGTCGCAACATATTTTTAAGGAGTGTTAAAATTGAAGAAAAAAATACTTGTGCTTGGCGGTGGGCCTTGCGGTTTATCAGCAGCCTGGGAATTATCCAGGTATGGATACGATGTTACCGTGATCGAAAAAGAAGCTAAGGCAGGGGGGTTATGTATTACCAATGAATACAAGGGTTATCGGTTTGACCTCGGAGGCCATCGTTTTATATCCAAAAACAAAGAACTTGTTGAGAATGTTTGCAGGATAATGGGTGACGAACTCCTGACCTCCAACAGAAAGAGCGTCATTCTCTTGAAGGGCAAGACCTTTGATTATCCCCTGTCTGCCAGGGATATCTTTCTGAAGATGGATCTTTGGACAAACATCAGGGCATTTACGGCATATGTAATAGCGGCCTTCACCAAGATTATTTTTCGGAAAAAAGATAAGTCTTTTGAGGACTGGATTGTCAATCGTTTTGGACGGACGTTATATAATTTATTTTTCGGTCCGTATACGGAGAAACTATGGGGCATATCCCCGAAATTCATCTCTTCGGATTGGGCTTCTCAGAGAATTTCGTTGCTGAACCTGAAAGACGTTCTTTTGCGGCTCCTCAAAGTAAAGAAAGGCACACCGCGCACCTATGCCAAAGGTTATTTTTATCCCAAAAAGGGTATAGGGCAGATGTTCGACATTATGAGCGAAGAAATCTCTAGAATGGGCGGGAAAATCGCCCTGAATGCAGAGGTTTCGGGAATAAATGTAAACAATAATGTCGTTGAGAGTGTCTGTTACGTCCAGCGTGGTGTTACCAGGACGATTGATTGTGATGCTATTATTTCTACAATTTCTCTGCCTGACCTTGTAAAGGCATTTCCCGGTCGCTTAACAGAGAACGTCATGAATCATGCATCTGTACTCAGATTCCGTGCAGTGAGATTTTTGAATATCCTGGTTGATCTCCCCAATATCAGCGACAACACATGGATGTACGTGTCGGAAGGGAAATATATCATGACGCGTATCCAGGAGCCAAAACGCCGGAGTCCTTTTAGCGCGCCTGAAGGGAAGACGTCTGTTATGCTGGAAATACCATGCAATGAGAACGACGAAACCTGGAGTTGTTCCAAGGAAATTTTATTGAACCGTTGTCTTGCTGATTTGAAAAAACTCGGGATAGGCATCCAGGACAAGGTCATAGATTATTTTACAACGAGCGTGACCCATGGCTATCCTGTTTACAGTCTTGATTATTCAATGCACCGCCAAAAGCTCTTTGATTTTCTGGCTTGTTACGAGAACCTGATTACCTGCGGCAGACAGGGGACGTTCAGGTACATCTTTATGGATACGTCTATGGAGATGGGGATAGCTGCCGCACAGACCCTTATGTTGGATAATTTGTGTAAGAAGGAAGACGTACAATTGATGCGTTCAGAAAAGGAGTTACTAGAGACAACGTCTATAACGGCCTAAATAATATTATGCAAGCAACAGTTAATTACAGCGAATTAACAAAGACCCATTGTCAGACGAAAACGGTTTCCGTCCGGGGTTATCTCGTTCCGATAGCTGCTGTCTGTGTCTGCCTGATTACCAGGGTATTATTTTTCGGAAAATACATTGACGAATGGGACAGTGTCAACTTTGCCTTTGGACTCTCGAAAGGTTACGATATTTTGCACGATCAGCCTCATTTCCCAGGCTATCCGGTATATATGTTTGTTAGCTGGATGTGGTACAATATTTCCGGGTCTGATATACAGTCGTTAATCTTTTCCGGCGTTTTGTTTAGCAGCTTTGCAGTATTTCCGCTGTATGAACTGGCAAGACGCGTGTTTTCTAAAGAAGCGGCTATCCTTGCTTCCATGTTATACATTGTTAATCCCCAGGTTTGGTTACAGGCAGAAAAGCCACTCTCGGATGCCTTCGGGTTATTCTTTGTCATTACAGCCGTATTGTTTTTTTACCTGGCGGTTGAACACACTCATGGGACTCAGAGAAATTGTTTCCAGGCAAATGGGAAGGCAAAGGATGATGATAAAATTTCCTTGTGGTATCTGGCCTGGGGTGGTCTGCTCTTAGGGCTGGGATTAGGTGTACGAGTTACCTACCTGGCATTGATACCAACCATGGCGTATGCTGCATTTCAGGTGAACAAGAAGGTGAGCGGCAAGAAGATCACCCTGTGGGGAGGAGCAGGCCTGGCCATGGGTGTCTTTTTGTGGCTGGGTTATTTGCTTGTTCAATTTACTCCGTATAAGGTATACAGAAAGTTGTTGAGCCATGCAGATTACCATTTTTACAGGGAAGGGAATTCTATTATCACAACTAATGATTATAGTGAGCGTTTTTTTGATATCTTTCACAACCTGAGCGCACATAGTTTAGGTACGTGGTGGACAGATACTCCCTTTTTAAGGATTATTCCAACGATAATAATCGTGGTTGCTCTCGTGTGCTTTTTTATCCATGAAAAATGGAATTTCAAAACCAGGTTTTTGTTGGCTTTTTTTATTCCCTATTCTTTCTGGATTGCCTTCGTACAGGACGCAATCCGGCAGATTATGGTGCTTGCCCCTTTTTTGCTGATTATTATCAGTGCAGGGTTAATGTCCGGGTTTACTCACTATTTGAAAGACAAGAAACAAGGTTCCCTGGTATTCCTTGCCGTAGTATCTGTCTTTGTTATTACGCTAGCCATTGATTCGCTGAGGATTGTTTCTATTAACAGGAATGAGGAGCCGCCGTCTGTCTCAACAATAAACTATATAACAAAAAATTATGATATGAATGATACCAAATTTTATTGTTTGAACGATTGGCGTTTATTTCAGTATTATGCCCCGGAGTGGTGTGATAAGAAAAGTAACCATGTTTATTTTGTGTCAACTATGAGCAGGGTAATAAAAGATCTTGAACGCTTGAAAAATAAACCAAAAAATATCCTCATTTCATCCAAGCTTTTTGAAAGGCATAAGCACAAAGACAGACTCAGGAAGCTGGCTGTATTTGAAAGGAATAGATATGCCGTTGCCGATTACAACTGGCTGTCTTTGTATAGTTTTGACTGGCGGTAAGCAGGAGGTGACCATAAAGTAACAATGAAGAATTAGCAATTCACAATTTTTAAAGGCCGTATGAACATTTTATATTTTCATAGATTGGAGGTCTAAATGTTAAAAAATGCATTTTTATCGCTATGTTTTATTATGATAGTTAGTTGTTTGTCCGTGCATAATCGTGTAGATGCTCAGACATCTACTGGCAGTATATCTGGTACTGTGACGGATGAGTCTGGCAGCCCGATTAGCGGCGCAACGGTGTCCGTAAAAAGCAAAAAACCGAAATTTAAGGACAGTGGCGCAACCGGAAGTAGCGGTCAATTCGAATTCTCAGACTTGAGCGCAGGTAAGTACGTCTTAACGGTAAAAAAGGATGGTTATTCAAGTGCAAAGAAGGGCATTAAACTCAAAGCAGGACAAAACAAAGTCGTTAGTATCCAACTGAAGGGGACGGGTACAGGAAGTGGCAGCGGTAGTGGTAGTGGAAGTGGAAGCGGTGGTGGCAGCGGGAGTGGTTCAGGAAGCGGAGTCAAATAAGCTAAAGTGTAACTTGATGTTCAGGAATTTCAAACAATTAATTCCTCCCCCTTTGATGGGGGAGGGGATTGTTTGTGTTTTGTGTAGTTGCCGAAGGCCTAATTTATGTGCTCGAAGAGGTAGTTGATGCAAAAAAAGTTGTACCGTTGTAGGTGTGATAAAAGTATCCTGTATTATTTTTCTCATGTAAGCGGGAATCCGGTGTCGGTTGTAACAATGACATGGATTCCTGTTTTTGCAGGAACAAGAAAGACCAAATAGTTTTTATTTTGGAATATCGTTGAGACTGAGTCTTTTTTAATGAAAGGAATTTTATAACTATGAATTGGTTAAACAAGGTATTTATGCCGCTTGGAATTGTTTCCGGTCTGTTGCTTGTCACACAATTGCCGGAGATGTGTAAGTCTACTGTTTATGCTGCGTCGATTATGTGTGTTGTTACCGACGAAAATGGTGATGCCATTGAACATGCCGTTGTAAAAATTAAAAATAAAGGGAAAAAAAAGACTACTTCGACAGACTCAGATGGTTTGTGTGAAGTTGCGAAGCTGAGGAAGGGCAAACACAAACTCACGGTTGAGTCTGTGGGTTACGAGACGGTATCAGAAATCGTGACCATCAGTAAAAATAGTGAAGATGTAGAAAAGGATATTACCTTAAATTTTTCAGCATATATTAAAACCAACGATACCGATACCATCGATGCGGCAGTTTCCGCCTTCAGTGAAATTGGCACCTTGAGAAAGGCAGAAACAATCGATGGCGATGCGATAGAGGCGGCGTATGAAGGAGAACTGCAGGATTTAGTCCAGGAGATGGATACGGAAAATAGTTTAACCCTGGATAGCGATATAACGGATGCCATCGAAGATATTAAGAATAGCAACGAGCCGAAATTGGCTGCCCAGGTGATTGATAAGACAATTCAAAGGGTTTTTTATCTGGCAGTTCTGGAAAACATTACTCATGCCCGTGACGATTTTGAAGAGGACGATACCTCAGAGTTGAGCCAGTACTGGGATCAGGCATATGCCGCTTATCAACCGCTCATAGGCACGGCTGACAGGGAAAATAAAGTACTTACTTCGGATCGGACAAACATAGATACGGGGAGTAACCCGAATCTGGAAGACCAGATAACCGTTGCTTTTATTCGAGGACAGAAGGCGCTGGGGAAAAAAGATTCAGAAGAGGACGAGATTACTCTTGGCATACAGCGGCAGGTTATCAGACTCTCCCTTGTCAGGGCCTTCTACATAGCCGTGCTCAGAGAAGTTGAGGCCATTTTGGATAACCGGGACAGCGATACAGAGAAGGCCAGTGAAGTGCAAAAAGAAGGTGAAGTTTACTACAGAATTATAGAGGAGTTTGTTTCAAGGGACAATCCCACAGGGAATGAAACTATTAAATCACAGCTTACCGGTGATGTATCAAATGTTACTGCCGATACGATTGTGAGTGAACTGAGCAAAGGGTTCATCGGGCGAGTCGAAGGCGAACTGGAGGAGAATGAGGAGGCTTTGAGCGAAAACAATCGTGGAGACGCCATGATACTTGCCGAAGAGGCGTCGTTGTATTCAGGGGTGTTTTTGGAAGACCTGGAGTTGCGATTGGGGGCAGAAAATTTGGGCGAGATAGAAGATGCCTTAAATGATTTAAGGGATGCCAGCGATAAGTTGAATACATCGGATGCGGATACTGCCCGACAGACGATAACGACTGTTATTGATAGTTATACAAATGAATTACTTTAGAGAAAGGAATTGTTATGACTAGAAATAAAAAGAAATATTTTTTTGTTGTAGCAGGGATTTTTGCTTCTGTTTTTTTGGCAACAAGTCTCGTTCAGACTGTCAGCGCAAGCAGCCAGTCAGGAGAAAAAGGGAAAGATACGAAGATTAAGTTTTCGGAAAAAAAGAAGGTCAGCTTTACCAATGATATTCTGCCCCTTTTTGTGAAAAGCAGGAAGGTTGGTAAACAGGAATCTTTCCCTTGCATTAAATGTCACTTTTCAAGCCTTACTATAGAAAGCAGCGGCATTCCTGAGAATGCCATGACCGAATTCAATATGGGCTCATATAAGGATATCATAGCTGGCGCAGACGCAGGCACTGAACCTATCATCGATACCGACGATCCTGATAAGAGCCTCCTCTTGCAAAGGTTGAAGGGGGAGGGCGACGACCTTGAAGATACGGATGGCCGTATGCCGTACGGAGGTCCTTTTTTTACGAAAAAAGAGATTGCCAAAATCCGTAAATGGATTGAAGAAGGGGCAGAGGATGATACCCCATCACCTGACTTCAATCGGGACGTCCTTCCCTTATTGACTGAATCTGTAAATGGCAGCGTCCCATGTAAACAATGTCATTATAATAACAACGATGCTACGTCCAAGGAACGTTCTCCCTCACAGGCATGTATGGATCTCTCGCGCTGGGAGGGGATAATTTCCGGCGCTGATGGAATTGAACATGAAGCACTTATCGATTTGGAAAATCCATCCGACAGTTTGATAATAAAACGCTTGCGTGGTCAGAGTACAGAAGAAGATGCTGAAAAAGATCATCGAATGCCATTCGGAGGGCCATATTTTACGGAATACGAGATACAAAAGATCGAACGGTGGATTGCCAATGGCGCAAAAGGCCCAAATGGTGAAGACCCAAGCGAGGCCGACACGAGTGATGCGGGTGAATGTCCGGAAGGAGAAGGTGAAGGCAGTGGCTCTGGGAGCGGCAGTGGCAGTGGCGAATCAACGCCAACACCGTCGCCAACACCAACAACATCACCGTCACCTACACCAGCGGCATCACCTGTAGGAGTGGCTGGGTAGTGACGAATGAAGTGGAATTATGAGCTGTGCGGAAAGCTCCAAAAATTGGTTTATGATATACATGCAGGGGTAATTCATGAATTACCCCTGCATAATTATATTGCACTGGTGAAAACTTTTTGCGAAAGCTTTCGGTACGGAGTTGGAAAATTTTTTAAATTGTGTTGACATTTTATATTTTTTTAATATGATACTGAGACTGAGTCTCATATACAGTATTGAAAAACTTTTAAAGGAGGGTAAAAAAATGTCTGTACTTATTGTAGGGGGCGACCATTTAGGGGGTATTCCAAAAGAACTCGATAAACTTGGAGTGAACGAGGTCCGGCACGTAACGGGGAGAAGCGGGCAAAAGATTCGTGACGGAATTCCTGAAACGATGGATTTTATCATCATGCTGTACGACTTTGTGAACCATAACTTAGCTTACAAAATAAAGA
>DBJWYX010000094.1:0-8939 GCA_052360825.1 Candidatus Wunengus sp. YC64 | reverse complement strand
CGTTCCTTATTTATTTTTTTTGCGCATAATTCACAAACGCCAAAAGCGCCTTCTTCGATCTTTTCTAAAGCCGTATCTATATTGCGGACACCTTCTTCTCCATTCTGTATGAGTTCTATCATGATATCTCGTTCATAGTTGTCCGTACCCACATCTGCCATATGAATCGGAACATTAGATAGATCACCCGATGCATCTTGCCTGGATTTTTTTAATGCCTCTCCTTGCATAAAATCTACCTTCCCTACTAGCCTTTCTCTCAGCGAAAGGAGCAGTTTTTTAAACTGAGCAACTTCTTCTGCTTTCATTTCCTTCTCCATGAATTGAATTACATAAATAACACATCACAAGCAATCATTATATATATTCAGCTATGTTCGTGCATATATAGTATCACATGGCTTTTGAAACGACCAGGAGGAATCAAAGTTAATACAAAGAACCAATGCAGCCTACTTGTCCACAAGATAAAGTTTAAATCTCTAAGAGTCTAGCATATATTAAAAATCTAGTCAATAAAATTTGGTTCTGTATCATTTAGAAATTAAAGAATTTTATATTTCTGCCGAATAATATTAATATTGTACAAGAAATGTGCCAAGAAAATGTCTGTTTACTAAGGATGATGAAGACTTTATCAAAAAGGGAAATTCAAAATTGAGTCACGATGACTATGGCGACGAAGGCACCTTTGAAGGTGCGACATTCAATTTTGAGTTTGATGCAGACGATACGGAATGCGGTGACACCCTGGATGAAGAGGCAATAGAGGTAGATGTCTACCCCCAAGAAGATGGAGGCGGTGGAAGTAAAAGGAATGTTCGGGTGGAATTTGACCAAAACACCATGACCGATATAGTTGGCAGGATTTTGGAGAAATACGGAGCGACTGTGCAGGAAGCGTTAGATTTAGATGATTGTTTTTCTACAACAGGCGGTGGTGAGCAGGTTGTAAATTTCTGGGTTAATTACGTTTCAGGCACTGCGTACGATAAGGGATCATACGTAAAGGTAAGTTTTAGTGGAAATGCAGAAATCCAAATTTCCGATCAAGACCACCAGAATCAACAAAGGTACACACAGAGGATTTCCGGTAAATTGACGATACAATACCCTGATCCGGATCATTAAACGTCAAAGTTTACATTTTACTCATTCTTTAAAACAAAAAGGGATAATGCTTCGGCAACATTATCCCTTTATCACTTTCCCATAATAACTTTAATATTTATATAGGCTTTTACAAGACTCTTTATTCCCCCTTTTTCCTCTCCTTCGTTTTCTCCGGAACGATATCGTTTATCTGCCAATTACGCTCAAAGGCTGTACAAGATTGGTAAGTCACGTTACGCATGAGGATATTACAAAAGGCAATTTTACCATCCAAGATAATCGCATAATTACATCCAAAACAAATACTCTTCTTGGTTTTTTTGTTTTTCATCTACCTGGACTCCAAAAGGGTGAGTAGAAATATACAAGGTAATTTTACAAAATAAATGATATTGATAATTACAGAAGAAGTCAATGTAAAAAATTATCTCATAGCAGAGAGTTTGGCCGGGCTATAAATATTTTATAAAAATGATTAAAAATGCTTGCAAATTCAATTCTTAGATGTAATATATCTACAAATAAACCTTATGGATAATTTCAGCCTTCTACAAAGCCCGGGAGGAAGAAAAAAATGAATAAATCAACTAAATATGTAGCCCTTGTAGTTCCTTTGATAGCGTTGTCATCATTTGCATATATCAAGACAGTTCATGGTGTAGAAAACCCATATAAGTATACGAAGCAGGAAGAGAGATTTCAAAGGAGTGAATTGCATCAATTCCAGACCGGGCTTAGCAGAACGATTAATGGATTGGAACAAAAGTCAGATAACCTTGAAGCGATGAATCAGAATCTCGAAGGGCGGATCAATATGCTTGCATCAGAGAAAGATAAGCTCAACAAGGCATATGCACAGATGAAAGCAAAACAATCTACGCTGGAAAAAGAACACGTTAAACTAAAGAAGAAGGCCACATCCCTGGAGGTTGCTTATAAAAAAATGTCCACTAAATCCAAGGTAGCCGCAACTCCCAAAAAAACAAAGGTGGCGGCAAAAAAAACATCTGTTGCTCCGAAAACAGCGAAAAATGCCAGTGCCAAGCCCAAGAGCGCCGCACAAAAAACGGCTGCTAAGAAGACAACGAATATCCGGAATGTAAAAGATACCGCTTCCGTACAGTCCTCTCCTTCGGTAGTGTCTGCAGAGAGAATAACTGAAGAACGACAAAGCGAAGTTGACAGTGGAATAGATATAAAGAAGATGAACGAGAAGGGTATTGAATATGGCAAAAAAGGCATGTACGACGAGGCCATAAAAGAGTTTCAAAAAGTTGCAGCTATTGAACCCGATATGGCCAATGTACATTACAATCTGGGACTTGCATACAAAAAGAAAGGTATGCTGTCAGAAGCCGATAACGAATTTACTGAATACGAGCGGTTAAAAAAGCAAAGTAACTAACGCTCTAAAATAATTTCTAGCTGCCTTACATTATCATTGACGTCTGTCTCACCAGGCACTTTCTCTACTTCTGCTCGTATTACATAAGTTCCTTCCTTTAGTCCTTCGGTATTCCAGCTATACACAATTTTCTGAGAAGACAAGCCATCCAACGTTTCCGCTTCACGGCCTATTTGTTGTTTTGTTGTAGGGCAGGTTACCGTCAATATTGTCGTTACCTTTGTTGCCCTCTCGTTGCCAACAACCACCTCGACATTTACCTTTCGCCCAATAGTAGCTCGTAAGGGAGCATCCATTGTTACGATCATCACCCCATGCACTACAGTTTCCCCCTTTTTCTTTTCTTCGGCGATACAATAGTATGATCCATTTACTAAAAGACACCATACAAAAAGAACGAACATAAAGTATTTAATTTTCATACGTTTCCTCCATTTTGTGTACATGTTAATTTATATCAGTGGAGATTACGTTTCTCCCTTTATCCAATGAGCATTGTTACTGCATTGCTAACGAAGATCAACGAGTTGCTTATCCTCAACAATCAGCCTGCCTTTTTTAAATACCTTTTTTACGTGATTTGTACCGAAATAATAAGGTAATTGATTATAATCCTGGATATCGAGGATTATTATATCTGCCTGTTTACCGACTTCTATACTTCCAATCCTATCCGCCATTTCTAGGGCATGTGCAGCATTTATTGTAACAGCATTGATAGCCTGTGCAGGTGTCATACCCAACTTAAGACACGCCAGTGTGACGATCATCTGTATATTTGCACAGGGACAGGTGCCGGGATTGAAATCGGTTGCCAATGCAATGGGCAACCCCTCTTCTATCATTTTTCTTCCCGGTGCATAATTATTCTTCATGAGAAAAAAGGGCACACCTGGCAACAGCACACAAATAATTCCACACTTCTTTAATTTTAATATATCACGATGTTTGATATTGTCAAGATGGTCAGCTGACGTTACACACAACCTAATGGCCAGTGGCACTCCCCCGACATCTTTAAATTCGTTGATATGAATCTTCAGCCCGAAACCCAGCTTTTTCGCGGTACTGAGTATCCTTTCAGTTTGTTTTACATCAAAGCCCCCCTCGTCGCAAAAGACGTCACAAAAGGTTGCATAATGTTTTACTTCTTGCAATATATTGCATACGAAATCAACATAAGCATCGGGATATGATTGGTATTCAGAAGGTATCGTATGGGCGCCTAAAAAGGTAGGCACAATATCTATGTGATGTGTTTTTTGGAGACATTGTATAGCCTTAAGGATTTTTAGTTCAGTATTTTTATCGAGTCCATATCCACTCTTGACCTCCACCGTAGTGGTACCGTGTAAGAGCATAGTGTCGAGATATTTTCTTGAAACATTTATAAGTTTTTCTAATGTTAATTTACGGGTGTTTTCAACGGTACTTAATATTCCACCCCCCTTTTTTAAAATTTCTAAATAATTTGCTCCCTGCAAGCGTTGGACGAACTCTCCAGCACGGTCGCCGCCAAAAATAGCATGGGTATGGCAATCCACAAACCCGGGCAAGACAACCTTTCCCGACGCATCAATAACTTGTATCCCTTTTTTATGATACTTTTTTCCCAGTTGTTTGGTAGTTCCAACGTCGATAATATTCCCATCTTTTATAGCAACGGCGCCATCCAAAATGATGCCAAGGTCATCCATGCCTTTCAGTATTTTAGGTCTTCGGGATGCACCTGCAACCGTTAGCAATTGTCCACAGTTTTGTATAAGCAAATCAGGTAATAAATTCATCGTTTCCTTGTGCAATTGACAAAATTAATCGTTATTGCAATACTTTTTGTATTCATCGGGAGTATTCAGGTTGATAAGGGATTGCAGAGATGTATCTAATCCTGCAAATTCCTTTTCGCCAATAATCTTCACTTTTACTTCAGAGAAAAAGTCAATGATCCTCAATCTCCCTTCCTCAAGGCAACGATGCATCGGCTGTATGCAATTCCTGGAATAAAAGGCATGCATCGGTTCTAACCCGCGACTCGTCTGCGGTACGACTACATCATAACCGTTTATCTGACTTTTGAGGTAAAGAATCAGCTTTTCATTGATGAAGGGCATATCACAGGCGATTACGAAGGCATGAGAACTTTTGGCGCGACTGAGTCCGGCGCAAATACCACTCAGCGGGCCTTTTTCTGGTATTATATCGGATACAATCGGCAATTTCAAGCTGGTGTAAGCATTCACATCATTAGCAGACAGGATGATTTCATCAAAGATTTTACGAAGCATCATTACCTGATGTTCGATGAATGTTGTAGAGCCATACTTAAGAAATGCTTTATTTGAGCCCATTCTTCGGCTTTTTCCACCTGCCAGTATAATCGCCGTCACTTCATGCCCTCCGTCATGCATAATAAACCAAAAAACATTGACACTGTAATTTTAACTGTGATATAATCCACAATCAATTTTTTACAGTTTTCTTATCTACTATAACTCTTTTTAACCGAAATGTGAACTATAATGAAAACTTACCTAAGCATTCCCTTTTTTGCTTTATCCATTTCTGCAGGATTGTTTTTTAACCAAACAATCTTTGGGGAAGTGAAAAATACTACCAAACCCATAAAAGACGAACCGAAAATTATCACCGATAAAAACATCGTAGCAATTGTAAACGGTCAAAAAATCACCCGGCAGGAACTTTATAACCTATTAACTGATACGTACGGAGAAGATGCATTAGATGTGCTTATCCGAAGAACGTTAATTTATCAAACGGCTGAAAAAGAGGGAATTACTGCCACGAGTGCGGAAATAGAAGCAAAGCTGAAAAAACTCATTAACACGGAAATCGAAGGTTTAATGCGCTCCTATAGAATAAAGGATAAGGCAGACCTTGAAAAAGAATTAGTCAAGGTTGATAGCAGTCTCGCGCAACTTGAAGAAAAGTTATTTAAAAAAATGAGGAAACAGGCCGAGATAGAACTCATCGCCGAAAAGGTTATGGTAAAAACAATTACCATTACGGAAGATGAATTGCAAAAAACATACGATCAGGTGTATGGTGAAAAGATCGAGGCCAGCCAGATCGTCTTCAAAACTCGCAGAGAGGCGGAAGAAGCGCTCAAAAAATTACAATCGGGCGCCGATTTTGCCACCCTTGCAAAAAACGAATCTATCGACCGTGCCTCTGCAGTACGTGGCGGTAAAATGCAGCCTTTTAGTCCAAAGGACGGTATTGGATCACAGGTTGCGCATTTAAAGGTTGGTGAACTGAGTAATATTATCAAGACGGATTATGGATATCATATCATTAAAATCACCGATAAAAAGGCCGCCAGTAACAAGAGTTTCAAGTCTGCACGGGGAGAAGTGGAAAAGATCACCAGAAACCAGCATTACAAAGAAAGACTTGGCCCCTGGTTGATTAGCCTGATAGAAAATGCCTCGATCACGAAAAACCTGACTACCGATTAAATTCTATAACAATAAAATAATTTGATTCTACAAGAAAAGACAGAATGACTGAAGATTTTGTAATTAATGTTGCTAACAGGGTTAAGCAGTTGCCTCCTTACCTCTTTGGGAGGTTAAATGCCCTTAAATACGAAAAGAGACGCAATAACATCGATGTTATTGATCTTGGCATGGGGAACCCGAATGATCCTACACCCCAGCCGATTATTGAAAAATTATGCGAGGCCGTTCAGGATCCAAGAAACCATAGATATACCGTCTCAGCCAATGGAATATTCAATCTTAGGCGTGAAGTCGCCAGATATTACGAAAAACAGTTTGACGTATCGCTGGATCCGGAAAAAGAAGTGGTTTGCACCATTGGATCAAAAGAAGGCATATCTCACCTGTGTTTGGGCTTGTTAGACGCGGGCGAAACTGCCTTGGTTCCTAATCCGGCATTTCCTATTCACATTCACGCCGTAAATCTTGCCGGTGGTAACGTAATAAGTGTGCCGCTAACAGAGGACGAGAAATTTTTACCAAACTTAATCAATACGGCCAAAAACCTTATCCCTCGGCCCAAGATACTCATCCTCAATTTTCCCCATAATCCTACTGCCGCTACCACTGAAATAGGCTTTTTTGAGGAGATTGTGGCATTTGCCAGAAAATATAATATTATCGTTATCCACGATTTTGCATATTGCGGGATTGCATTTGACGGTTACAAGCCACCGAGTTTCTTACAGGTCAAGGGCGCCAAAGATATTGGCGTAGAATTCAATACGATGTCTAAATCGTTTAATATGGCTGGCTGGAGATTGGGCTTTTGCGTGGGAAACAAAGACCTCGTCAGCACCCTGGCGAAGGTCAAGGGCTATTATGATTACGGTATATTTCAACCGGTACAAATTGCTTCAATTATCGCGCTCAGAGAATGCAACAAATATACAAAAGAGCAGGCTGAGATTTATCAATCCAGAAGGGATGTGCTTTGTGACGGTCTGAACCGTATCGGATGGAATGTCAAGAAACCAAAGGCATCCATGTTTGTATGGGCGCCCATTCCCGAGAAATGGCGGTCTATGGGTTCGGTAGATTTTGCTTATAAACTTATGAACGAAGCCGAAGTTTCCGTTGCCCCTGGCGCAGCGTTTGGAGAAAATGGCGAGGGATACCTGCGGTTAGCGATCGTGGAAAATGAACTACGTCTAAAACAGGCTATTCGCCAGATTGACCGCGCCTTAAGATAAACCCGCATGATTTGTATCAAACACACCCCTTAGTCCCCTCTCGAGAGGGGATTTAGGGGTGTGTTATTTCTTAATTAGAGGGGACTTTTGTTCTCCCCTCTATCAAGAGGGGCTGGGTGTGTGTTTTGCAGATTAACAATGTTCGATAAATAATCCTTGTCCTCGTGAAAACGGGGGATCGAAAGTTTTTTACCATGATGACACTTGTTAAATCAAAATTAAAAACCTTTATTGGCGGTATACATCCGGAAGACGACGGAAAACTCCTAACGAAAGGGAAGAGAGAGGTATCGGCTCCACTTCCCAGCACCGTTTATTTATTCATGAGTCAGCATATCGGCGCGCCCTGCAAGCCGATTGTAAAAAAAGGAGATATGGTAAAAAAAGGCCAACTGATCGGGGAAGCACAGGGATTTGTTTCTGCAAACGTGCACGCCTCGATTTCAGGCAAGGTTGTAGACGTTGCACCCTGGCCGCACCCAATCACGGGAATAAAGTCCCCTGCCGTCATTATAGAGAGAACGGAGGACGATTCGTGGGTAGGGGGTGTGAATGAGAATTTCGATACCGACCACCTCTCACCTGACGAAATCAAACAACGCATCCAGTCGGCTGGCATTGTGGGTCTTGGTGGAGCTACTTTTCCCACCCACGTAAAACTTACCCCGCCGAAAGACAAGGTAATTGACACGGTTGTTATGAACGGCGCTGAATGTGAGCCATATCTTACCTGTGATTATCGGCTCATGCTGGATAAACCTCATGAAATTATTCAGGGCTTGAAATTTGTAATGAAGTGCCTCGGATGTAAAAAGGCGCACGTCGGCATCGAAACAAACAAAGAGGATGTTTATGCCCTTTTCAAAGATGTTTTATCAAATGAACCTCAGATTAAAATAGACTTGATGGAGGTAAAGTATCCACAGGGGGCTGAACATCAACTCATCAAAGCATTATTAAACCGTGAATTCAAACCCACCCAATTACCGTTGGAGGTGGGCGCTATTGTAATCAATGTAGGAACGGCCTTCGCCGTATATGAGGCAGTGAAATTCAAAAGACCCTTAATCGAGAGATTGGTCACCGTTACCGGAAACGGCGTAGAAAATCCACAAAATTTTTTGGTGCGTTTGGGAACGCCAATCAAACAATTATTAGAAGAGGCAAAGGCGACAGCGGATGCCAATAAAATTATCTTTGGCGGTCCTATGATGGGCATTGCACAGGGCAATGCAGATGCGGCCGTCACCATAAAGGGAACGGGCGGTATTCTTGTGTTAAAGGACGCACGGCAGTGGAAGTCGCACGCTTGCATCCGGTGTGGTCGCTGTATTGATGCCTGCCCGTATGGTTTGAATCCCAGTGAATTGAGTATCATGTGCGAGGCAAAGGAGTTCAATCTGGCGGTCGAAAATAACGTTATGGAATGTAAAGAATGCGGCTGTTGCAGTTATATCTGTCCTGCAAAAAGACCTATCGTTCATCTCATCAAGTTTGCAAAGGCTGAGATCGCCAAACAAAGGGTAAAAGCGTAGGGTGGATTAAACGAAGTGAATCCACCATTTTGAGAATGTTCCTGGTGGATTCGGCGCAAAACCCCTGCGCCTTAATCCACCTTACTGATGCACGATGTATCAAGGCTGGTTCAATCTTGTAGATTGGCGTGCCCAGTAAAGGGTACTGTTTTCTAACGGGTGAAAGACCCGTCAT
>DBJWYX010000093.1:0-8985 GCA_052360825.1 Candidatus Wunengus sp. YC64 | reverse complement strand
CGATGTAACGTGGTAAAGCGCTCCGTCAAATTCTATCCTTAATGGTCTTGCCATGAAACATAATCTATCACTTGCCCAGCTATGTGTCAAGAATAAAGACCTGACCCCATTACTCGACCCCATTACTCCACTCATTTTATTTGAAGCTGTTGTTTATTATAGCATCAATTACATTTCACCAGCTTCTTTCATGGCAAAGTGCATAATATCATCATGAATCCAATACCCACCATCACGTATTTTCTTAAGTGCACTACCAACATTGTCAATCATTCCTTTATTTTTGGCTTCGATGAGAATACGAGCAGTTCCAATAACTCGTAACCCGTAAATATTACGAGCTACTTTTCGTGCCTTCCGTTCATCGATAAGAACATAATCCGCTTTGATTTCACGGGCAAGTTGAATTACTGATGCTTCTCCAATATCCAAAACGGTTTTGATCAGGGGGTCAAGGGTATTCTGGAGAGACTTAACCTGAATCCAAGATGCCTGTTTGTATGATGCGAGTCCAATACCTGTATTCTCTCCTAGAAGCAATTCTTTGTGCACAGTTTCCGGAACGAATACTTTTTGAAAAAGATTTCGAAGAACGTCTAACCGTTCAATAAGCATAAGAGCGATAATGGGACCCGTATTAGATATCAGCAAACCATTCATCGTCTAGCCTCTGAGAACTCGGCTTCCAGTTCCTCCTGATCCCATTCCACGCTTGCAGAACCATAGCGTTTACAGCTTAATAAGAAGGCTACACGAGAGATACCTGCAAGCGAAGCGGCCTGTCCTGAGGTTAAACGACCCATTTCATAAAGTTTCACCGCTAGCGCCATCTTTGCCTCTTGCTCAAAATTATCAGGGCTCAAATTGAGTATGGCTGGAATAGATTCAGAATATTCTATAAGTAACTTTTTCACATTCAATCCCTTCAAAAATTGTCTACAAAGAAACAATAATAATACCGATATCTTTTCCAAGTACCCCAAAATAGCAGGTCGATTACGTGGTCTATTTTAATGACTAAAGGTTATGTAATCAATTCTAAAAACGCCTTATAAATTTTAAATGATTCAATAGTGATAATAGGATATTATAATTTAGGTCAAAAATTACAGGTTCGCAGAAAGTACTATATTTTGTTTAGAATTTTACTGTTTGCTGAACTTACTTGCCACCAAACATGTATTATTTCCATCATAATCCATGGTGTTTATTATTGCGTTCTGGATCTCTTTTCTAAAGGGTTTTTCAAGGATAAGATTTAAGATGATTTCTGGATCTTTGTTGCTGTGATTGATGATGTGGGGTATTTGACCTGTGTAGATGGACATGACCGTTGAAATGATCTGGGCAGCACCTGAGGCGCCGTAAGACTCCCCCACATTCGATTTGATTGCAGAGACTGGAATTTGACTACTACCTGCGCCAAAGAATGACTGGATTGCCTTCGCCTCGACCGTATCCTGCATCTTGCATCCGTTTGCATTTGCGCTGATAAAATCAATATCTTCCTTCTTTACTTCTGTGTTGTCCAGCGCATCGTGCATGGCTTTTTCGACACGTCGCACTCTTATGTCTTCCGGGTGTTTCTTGCCCCCCACAAACGTGCTTCCAAAACCTGTTATTTCGGCATAAATATGCGCCCCTCTATCCAGGGCGTGTTGGAGTTCTTCAAGAATAACTACATAACTGCCTTCTGACATGACAAACCCGTTTCTTGCCTTATCAAATGGCAGGCTTGCCTCTTTTGTACCGTCAAGGCCGGACAGAAGGCCACGCAGATAAAATATCAGAAATAAATCAATGGAAATCTGCTCTACCCCCCCTGCCACAATTACCTTTGCCATGTCCCGTTGTATCATTTTGTATGCGTCCCCAATGGCATCGGTACTTGACGTGAAACCCGCCGATATGGTACGAGCGAGACACTTTATTTTGAAAATGACAGACACGTAGTTGATAGAAGAATTTAAGGCAACATCATAGCTGAGCATAGGAGATAGTTCTGATGGATTATTCCGGATGATTTCATAAAAATAATCCGTCGTCTCAGAAAAATTGCCTAAAGACGAGCCGATAACAATGCCCATTTTTTCTGACAGGGAACCGTCCGTTGGAAGCTTTGCATCGTCAATGGCCATCTTGGAAGCAGAACCCAAAAATCGTGTACCTTTGTTCAGATATTTAAGACCCTTGCTGCCGAGGTACACTTCGGGTTTGAGGTCTCTCACCTCGCCCCCCAGCTTGCATTTATAAGGCGACAGGTCAAGAGAGGTCATGGGCGCAATGCCTGACTTTCCCTCAATGAGGTTGTTCCAGAACGCCTCTTTGCCGCAGCCAAGAGGAGAAACAACTCCCAAACCGGTAATAACGACTCTCTTTTTCATATACTTTTAACCACGGATTAACACGAATGTACACAAATACAAAACATTATACCTCACCGCAAAGACGCAAAGTGCGCGAAGAATGTAAATTAATCACAGCATGGCACAGCCACAACCAAAAAATAATGTACCACGAAGCGCACGAAGGACACGAAGAATTATTTCTTTATTTAACGCAAAGTTGCAAAGGCTTAAAGAAAAGCATGAAAAGGTTTTGCGTCTTTGTTTGCTTCTTTGCGCCATGGCGTTATGTTTATGTAGTTGTTTTATAGTTTTTTTCTTCGCGGTCTTCGTGTGCTTCGTGGTTTAAAAAAGATTTAAATGATGGGTTCGATTAACCCATCCTACTGAATATCGTCGTTGCGTTATTGCCACCGAAGGCGAATGAATTATTGAGCACATGTCTTGTTTTTAATTCTCGCGCCTTATTCGGTATATAATCGAGGTCACATTCCGGATCGGGCGTTTCGTAATTGATTGTTGGAGGCGCTATTCCATGCCTCAGTACCAGACAGCAGATGACCGATTCTACAGCGCTTGCAGCGCCCATAAGGTGACCAATCATGGATTTTGTGGAACTGCACGGTGTTTTATAGGCATGTTCACCAAAGACACGTTTTATAGCGGTTGTTTCTGTTTTGTCGTTATGGGGTGTCCCAGTGCCATGCGCATTGATGTAACCTATATCTGTTTGAGAAAGATTTGCCATTTTTAGCGCATCACTCATGCACTTTAGTGCGCCGTCGCCTTCGGGATGCGGTGCCGTCATGTGGAATCCGTCGCAACTCAATCCATAACCCGCCATTTCGGCGATAATCGCAGCACCTCGTTTTTTCGCAAATTCATAGCGTTCCATGATCAGTATCCCTGCTCCCTCGCCAATCATGAGACCCTGGCGGTTTTTATCAAAGGGCTGGCAGCGCTCTGGGGCTAATGCCTTGAGGTTGTGAAAGTGGGTAAATTCCGTTTGGGGAATCATGTCGCCGCCACCGACCATTACCACATCAACCTTATTATCTACAAGAAGGTCATAAGCCCAGGCAATGGCGTGATTCCCTGATGAACAGGCATTCAGCGAGATCATGGTTGGACCTTCAAAGTTAAAATACTGGGACAGGATGTTTGTGATAGAATTGGGAGGATAAACGGCTGCGACGATTTTATCAAACCCGTTATCTTTTCTAGACGTGTCTAACCTCAGAAGCCTTTCAAAAGGCGTCAATTCGGCTGCTAATGTTCCAATGGCGATACCAAACCGCTCCTTATCGAATTTATTCTCATCGAGCAACCCGCTCTCAAGCAACGCTTCTCTGGCTGCATAGTAAACATATTTATGGATAGTATTTTCCTTGATCTGGTTTTCTAATTCAAAATCCCACTGGAAATTCTTTACCTCACAGGAACGATGCACCTTGTATTTGGAGGTATCGAAGGACTTCATCTCATTGGCGCCGTTCCTGCCCTGGATGAACGATTCCCAGCTTTGTTTGACACCGATTCCAACGGGTGTGACCAATCCCAATCCTGTAATTACGACCTTTGACATAGTGTTCGTTTTTTAAGTTATTAGTAGGGTGGATTAAGGCGCTGGTTTTTGCGCCGAATCCACCAAACTATTTCCAGGAAAGGTGGATTCGCTCTCGCTTAATCCACCCTACGCAAAACCGCATGAACAAAATGAAAATTCCTGAGCATTAAAACAAGAGAGGTCAACTATTCACCCTTCAATGCGAATAAGTTGACCTACGATGATTAAACCACAAACGTTGAATTAGGCCTTTGGTGACTTATACATACACATTTTCGCAACAGATGTCCACCCCCTTCACCCCCGCCAGCGGGGGACAGATGGTTGTCCTCCTCAGTGAGGGGGATTAAGGGGGAGGCGCGTTTGTTTGAAATTCCTAAACATTAAATTATGATGATACCTCAATCGGTGTCAATTCCACTTTTTTCCCCTGCTTTTTCAATGCACTACATCGTTTCAATGCCTCATCGTAAAACCCCGATGCTTGCAGTTCATTTAAATTTTGAATCAAGTGTTGATAGACACTCTGCCAGTCCAGATTTACCCTGAATGCGAACATGGCGGCATTCATGTTATCTTTATGTACTTCTTTTGCATTCTGGAATCTTTGCCGTAATACTTCTGTAGAGTAAATTTTGTCGTATAAATATTGAAAGCCATCAATAAGTTCCTGGAGAGACATGTTTTTAAGGACATATGTTAGGTGATGAGACGTGTAATACTTCCAATCCTCAGGGAAGTCTGTCCTGAAAAGTCTTCCATCGCCGTTCAATCTGTGATAAAGCGGCGTATTGATGAATGGGCACAGGATACCGCAGGTCATGATATCAACGTGTGAATCCAGGACGAAATCAGCAACCTGTTTAAAGGTTTCAGGAGTATCGGCATCATTTCCAAATACCATCGTCCCCCAAACAGCAAGGCCGTGTTTCCGGATGTTGGCAATGGCCTCAAAATAATTCTCTATCGAGATACGCAGGTTTACATTCTTATTCATCGTTTTCAGGGCTTCTTCGTTGATGGATTCGATCCCAATTAATACCCCGACACATCCGCTCTTCTTCATATATTCAAGGGTTTCGTCGTCCTGATAGATATTGAGAGATGTAAAACCGAACCAGTTTTGGTAAATTCCTCTTTCAACCATTCCCTTAAAAAGGTCTCGGACACGTTCATTGGACTTTTTGCTGTGACCATAAAAATTTTCATCCGTTAATATTAACCCGCGATATTGACCTTTAATGGATTCGAACTCATCAAGGACGTCTTCGATCGGCCTTTCACGATATTTCCTGCCCTGGAACTGAGGCACGGAGCAGAACTCACAGCTAAATGGGCAACCCGCAGTTGTTATAATACCTGAATACCGGTATTTATATTTATCTTTTAAATACTTCCTATCGGGACGCAATCCCTGATATAATTCCATAGGAGTCAGAACACCATCGTATCTTTTTTGGAGACAGCCATTTTCAAAATCGCTAATGATTTTTTCCCATGTGGTTACGGCTTCTCTGGTCACAACACAATCAACATATTTTGCCGCCTCTTCAGGATAACTGGTGACATGAATGCCGCCCATAATCACTGGGATACCCCGTTTTTTACAGGCAGTAGCTATTTGATATGCACGATGTGCCTGATAACTCACCGATGTAATACCGACAAGGTCGGCTCCACCGAAAGTAATTTCCCCTGTACCATCAATTGCAAGCCCTTGGGTTTCATCTATAATATCAACTTGCCAGTGTTTCGGTGTTAATACCTTTAGATACCCGAGATTCACGGGCATTTGATTTAATACAGAGACGTTTTCCTCGCCGACGTTTCCAATCGGATGCGGGTTAATTAGTACGAGCTTTTTCATGAATGTTCCTCATAATTTTGGTACCAAAAGTACCTGTGCAATGGCATAATCCTGGCAATGTGATAATGATACTGCGATATCGCTAATATGTTTCTTGTCTGCCAATTCTTTTACACTTCCATAAAGATTCACGTAGGGCCTGCCCATTTCATCGTTTAACAGTTCGATATCCGTCCATTTCATTTTACCGACCCAACCAGTCCCCAAGGCCTTGAACATGGCCTCTTTTGTAGCAAAACGAGCTGCAAAATGCTGATATTTGTTCTTTTTGGGGTTACAGTATGCAACCTCTTTTTCAGTGTAAATTTTTCGCAGGAAACCCTCATTGACAGAAAACAACCTCTCAATACGTTTTATTTCTATAATATCGATTCCAACGTACATAACTATTTTGTTTCGCTTTCATGGCCATATAAATGCTTATAATGCAAGTATCTGTCACAACAATAGTTGGCATTCTACAAATTTACAAAAATAATGTCAATGACAATTTCCACCAGCATAGGGTGAATAAACGATTTAAGTTAAATTGTAGTATGTATATAACATGATGAATTCGGAATATATAACAACAAAACAACCGCTAAACTTAAATTGCACAGAGGAAGGATAAATAATTGAAGATTTTAGAGGTTACAAGACATTTTTATTATATGGGGGAGGAGGGTGCTTCACCTCCAGAAGAGATGAAACACCCAGCTCTGAGTTGCAATTTTACTTTTTAGGATTTTTTTCCTGAATATATTTTTTACCTATATCCGCTGCGATATCATACTCTGATTTTTTAAAACATGACTGGCACTCGATGTAGTTATCGTTTTCCCGTAAACTAGGCAGAATCCCGCTTTCATATGTGCGCATCCCCACTTCAGGAGATTGTTCAACAATTTGGAAGTTACTCGTAAATATTCTGAATTTTTTAATTTCACCGCAGTTTGGACATGCTAAGAATGTGTTTCCGATCATAATCTGCCTTTCTCAATTATAAAAAATTCAACCCTGCTTTTTTTAATTGCTGATGATGCTCCTGTATACCAAGATATATAGAAGGCCAGGACCTCTTTGCATAGATTATGGGTATGCCTCTGTTATTCGCAAATTTTTTTATTTTGTACGCCAGATTATGATTTACGAAATCGTAAAGGAGAATAATAAAATCCACCTTGTCAGGCATTCTTCCGCGAATCTTTTGTCCACTCCTGCCGGTTAAGTGCTGAATTTTCGAGATACCGATTCTGTCAAGTTCCTTTGGAATACATCCAAGATGATCGCCCCCTACAATTATTACTGACATTTTACAATTCATCAGTTAATTTAAACACTCAGTAGAACGTCCTCGAATATTCTTAAATTAGTACGTGACCAATCATTATATTTAAATCCTTTTTCATTAAAAACAACCAGGCAAGCATACACTACATTAAAATCATAAAGGATGCCTCTGTTTCGTGAAACTTCATCTAATGCCTTATCCAAACCAAGTGCAGGCCTATATGGATGAGGAGACAACATCGCGTCAATAACGTCGGCCACGCCCAGAATTTTTGCTTCCAGGAGAATATCCTTTCCTGATAAGCCCAAAGGATACCCGGACCCATCAACCCGTTCATGATGTTGAAGTACGATTTGAGCAATTGGATGCGGGAATTCCATTTCGTTTAATATATCATAACCAACACGTGGATGAGTCTTTATTATATTAACTTCATCCTCTGAAAGCCGGTCTGATTTATTCAGAAGCTCAGTGGGCACAGAAATATTGCCAATATCGTGAAGAATAGCAGCTATACTGACGCCTTCAATCCTATCCTTTGAGAGACCCATTTCCTCGGCTATGCAGCGAACAAGCCTGGCTACCCGTTTCTGGTGCCCTATCGCGTAAGAGTCTTTTGACTCAATAGCCAATGCCAAAGTTTGAACGATTCCACTCAATGATTTTTGCAACTTCTTAATACTTTGTTTAAACTCCTCTTCCTGTCGTATGCGATTGTTAATTTCTTCCATTAGTTCTTCGTTTACCTCCACCAACTTTTCTGTATGTTCAACCACACGTTTTTCTAGAGATGTGTTAAGTACCCTCAAACCTTCTTCGATTTGTTTACGAGCGGTAATGTCCCTGGCAATCCCAGTAACACCAACTATATGCCCCTTCTCATTTCTCAACGGAAAATTTTTGTATTCACATAACACCCCAGTATTTTTAAAACAAAGTTCATATTGAGTACTCACTCCGTTCAATGTCTTTGTATAAGCATCCGTTACTTTCTTTTGATCTTCTTCGTTGAAAAGAGATATAAACGGTTTCCCGTAAAATTCCTCAGGCCTTTGCCCGGTAAATTTTTCAAATATCTTATTTACAAACAGAATATTTCCATTCGTATCATAAATGTATGTGAGATCTGTAACGTCAGATAATAATAATCTCATCATTTCATCTTCCATTAATTTGTATACAACTTTTGATATTTCCAATTCAATAGTCCTCCAAATCTCATTAAGTTTCAATAACTATCGAGTACTCGGTATCGAGAACAACCAGGAATATTTCTTTTTTTTATTTATAACACCGCTATTAAAAACAAAGAAATCAAAGCGCTGAACAGTAAGATAAAACTCATATATTCCTTCCTTTTCAACTACAAAAAAGTACGATTGTGTAACACTCTTGTCCAAATTAGCTTTTTAAGAAGAATTATTTGGACTGCATCTGAATCATATAGTAAACCCGGTCTAATATTGAAAATTACCATATTTTATTTCAAGTCCCCAGCTTGTCTAAAATAGCCTTTTACAATTAAATTTGGACAAGCAAAGGTTCTATTACAATAAACGTCATTACAGTTATCAAAATATATGCCATGATACTGCAAATAATTTGTTTATTATTAATAAACCATTGTGAACCTCCTAACGCATAAGCAGCATGAATAATACAGTGAGGACTATCGATATGGATCTTCTTTTGTTTAAAATATTAACAATTGAGCGTTGGTACTTGATGCTTTGAATGAGCCGAAGCGATAAATGATATATGAAAGAAAATGTCGGCTATGATAAAGAGAAATGAAAAACATGTAACAACGACACATATATGTGTCAGCGCAAAAGTGTGACATGACACATTGTGTGACGGAAAGGAATGTATGAAAAACGGGTGGTATATGATTATGATATGGCGGGAAAGGATCACCTTGTCTTATGTACTC
>DBJWYX010000092.1:0-8988 GCA_052360825.1 Candidatus Wunengus sp. YC64 | reverse complement strand
TTGCTGAATTTCTTGTTCTGCCCGAACACGTCATCTGGAAAAACGACCCTAATATTCCCGACGAATGGGCAACCATTCAGGAACCCTTTGGAAATGCGGTTGATACCGTTCTTGCAGAGGACGTCTCGGCGAAAACGGTCTTAATCCTCGGCGCTGGACCGATTGGGCTTTTCGCTACGGGGATTACCATGGCGTGTGGCGCATCGTTAATAATTGTTTCAGACCCAAATAATTACCGGCTGGCTATCAGTAAGAAGATGGGAACACACATTGCCGTCAATCCCAGAAGGCAGGATGTTACACAAGTTGTCATGGAAGCCACGAAAAATAATGGAGTTGACGTTGTTCTGGAATTTTCCGGCAATAATCAGGCGCTGAATCAGGGCCTGAAATCTGTTACCCTTGGTGGCAGAATCTCTATTTTAGGTATTTACGAGAGGCGTGTAAATATTGATTTAAACAAAGAGGTTATATTCAAGAAGATACGCATTTATGGAATAACGGGACGTAAGATATTTTCCACATGGCACAAGACCTCCCGTTTTCTTTCATCAGGCATCGTTGACCCAAGCCCTGTCATTACCCATCAGTATTCATTAAAGGACTACGAAAAGGGCATGAAACTGATGAAGGATGGTAAGTGCGGAAAGGTTATTTTAAATGTTTAGAGAGGTTATTTAGCCACGAATTTACATGGATAGACACGAATATTTTTCAAAAAATCTATAATGCTGTTTATCTTCAACTCAGCAGCAATATTTAGAAGAATTTGGTTGAGAAAATGCCTCAGGATGCTTATATATACATAAAGAAAAAGTAAATTCATGACAGATGTTCACAATAAGAAAACCAGAAGTTATAATATGTCAATGATCAGGAGCAAGGACACAAAACCGGAGATCCTAGTCAGAAAATTCCTTTTTGGGAATGGATTCAGATATAAACTCTATGATAAAACACTGCTTGGCAAGCCAGACCTTGTTTTTCCAAAATATAAGACGGTCATATTTATCCACGGCTGTTTCTGGCACGGTCACAACGGCTGTAAATATTTCGTAATCCCTAAGACTCGGAGAAAATGGTGGCTTGAGAAAATTAACCGAAATAAGCATCTTGATGTTGAAAACTCCAAGAAGTTGAAAAGGCTGGGCTGGAAAATCTTAACCGTTTTTGAGTGCAAATTAAAACCTAGGAATATGGAAAAAACCCTGAATCAGTTAGCAACTAAATTAACAAAATGAGATATATAGACCTATTTGCAGGAGCAGGCGGTTTCGCAGAAGGTTTTAAAAGGGCCGGTTTTGAACCAGTTGCACTTGTTGAGTCCGATCCCGCTGCGTGTTTTACTTTAAAAACAAGACTTTCCTATTATTATCTCAAAGAAAATAACAAATTTGATATTTACATCAAATACCTTAAAGGAAAAATAATCAGAGATCAGCTTTATTCGGTCATTCCTTCCCATATTCTGCAATCTGTAATTAATCTGTCCATCGGTGATGAAAATAACTCTAAGATTTTCCAGATAATAGAAAGACTAAATGGTAAAAAAGATATTGATATTATAATAGGTGGGCCTCCGTGCCAAGCATATTCCCTAGTCGGCAGGGCGCGTGACGAAAACAAAATGAAGGGAGACCATAGAAATTATCTGTATGTTCAGTACGGAAGATTTCTGAAGAAATACACTCCGAAGTTGTTCGTTTTTGAAAATGTGCTCGGTCTGCTATCTGCCGAAAAAGGGAAATATTTTAAGAACATTCAGAAATACTTCAGACGTCTTGGCTATATGGCTGAGCCATTCATCGTAAATGCGAATGAGTTCGGGGTGCTCCAGAACAGAAGGAGAGTAATAATCATCGGGTGGCAAAAAGACCTCCACCGGTCGCTTGGTACATTGACTGATCAGGGAAATTTTAAATACAAGGTAAACTCAATATTTAAAGATCTCCCTAAATTACAGGCAGGTGAAGGGAAGGACAAATATCTCAAATATACTAAAGGAATCAATGATTATCTGCGTTTTGCAAAAATAAGAAATGGTTTTGATGTTCTGACGCAACACGTTACAAGACCGCACGCTAAACAGGATAAGGAAATTTACAGAATTACTGTTAAAAAATGGAAAACAAACAAAGAACGTCTTGATTATAATAATCTTCCGGAGAGACTTAAAACCCATAACAACAGAGAATCCTTTCTGGACAGATTCAAGGTTGTGGCTGATAACCTTCAATGTTCACAAACAGTCGTAGCACATATTGCAAAAGACGGACACTATTACATTCATCCTGATATAGAACAGAATCGTTCAATCTCAGTTCGGGAAGCTGCCAGGCTTCAGTCATTCTCTGACGACTATTATTTTGAGGGTATAAAAGAAGGACAAAACAGAACAAGCGCGTTTAAGCAAATCGGAAATGCTGTTCCACCTCTCATGATAGAGAAAATTGCAAAAAAACTAATAGGATATCTGAAATGAAGACGATAGTGAGTATCCCCAATGCTGAAAGAACTTTTGAAGCTTTGAGAAGTTTAGGCTATGATCTGAACTCATCAGTTGCTGATATAATAGATAATGCAATTACAGAAAGAGTCAGAACTAAACATATTTCGGTAATTTTCAAGAGAAAAGAAAATCAATTCATTTGCAGGATAAAAGATGACGGTAGCGGGATGACGACACAGGAACTTGAAGAAGGGATGAGAATTGGGACAGAAACTTCATACGGTGAACATGACCTTGGAAAATTTGGAATGGGTATGAAAACCGCCTCTCTCAGTCATTGTAATATGCTCACAGTTATTTCCAAGACTAAGAATGCTGAAACTGCCGGTTACAGATGGGATTTGGGACATGTAAAAGGAACAAAACAGTGGTCTCTTCTTCAATTAAATGAAAAAGAGATTGCAGAGGTTCTAACGAAAGAAGAAGTAAAATTCCCTGAGCATGGAACGATTGTCTTCTGGGATGATCTGTATTTGCTTGATAATGAGTATAGGTCATTTACAATCCCTAAGCTTGCTGAAAATTATTACTTCAGGATACTTGGCAACCTTAAACTGCATCTCAGAATGGTTTACCACAGATTTCTTGATGGTAGCTTAGGAAATCAGCAGACAATAAAAATTGATTTAAACGGAAACTCCTTAGAACCATGGGATCCTTTTTGCAGAAGCGAAGTAAACACAATCGAATTAAATATAAAGAATGATTTATCGCAACTCGCTATTCCAAGTTACGAAAAGCCTGTAGTTATTAAAGGATTTGTGTTGCCTAACAAAGAAGGTTTTTCAAGTGAAAAAGCATGGGAAGAAGCAAGAGGACTTTTATCATGGAATGATTCCCAGGGATATTACATATACAGAGCAAACAGATTAATCAGGTTCGGCGGATGGCATGGAACAAAAGCAAAAGATGAGCATGACAAGCTGGCGAGAATTAGTATTGACATTGATCCATCCCTTGACGGTCTGTTCAGAATAACTGTTAACAAGAGTAAAGTGCAGTTTCCTGAAAACCTTTTTAATCATTTGAAGAATAAAGTAAACCGTGTTGTAATCCGGGAAGCCCAAAAACAGTATCGAAAGTCCGGCGAGAAATCTATCGTTAACAATAAATTCCGGAAGCAGGAAGCCAAACTTACAGAGGTCTCGAAGAATTTAGTGGAAGAAAGTCATATAAAAACTCAAAAAAAAGAGGCCGATGATATTGCAGTTAACAATCCGAGTGGCTCTTATTTATCAAACAAGATTCAGGAATTTCTGAGGTACGGAACTGACAAGGATTTTGAAGTCGTATCCGGTGAGCTTGATAATGATCATTTATGGAAAATTGTCTGCAATACAAATGAAAAATTCAAAGTTATCATAAATACCAACCACCCTTTTTATTCCAAGATTTATAATTCTGGTACGAACAAAGCTTTTACAAGTGCCATAGATGCTCTGATTTTCTCTCTTGCCTTTGCAGAACTTTATAACAGAAATGAAAGTAATTCCAACCTTTTTGACACCTTTAAGAGTGTGTGTTCAAAGGCTTTGGAAAAACTAACCAAGGGAGAATTGATTTAACACATGAATGACCAGACTATTAATATTGTTACAGAAATATTGATTGGCAAATTCAATCATTTGGGCCCTGATACCTTTAATCTTGATCATGAACTGAACAGTCAGAAAGATCCTATTACTGGAAGGGATCTGACGGAACAGGAAAAAACAGAGATTGAGAGAAGAGTTCTAAATACTATAAGGTACAAAAGATCTCATGATGGTGCTATATTGGTCCCTATTTCTGTAGTGACTGATCCCCGAGAACATGAGGAGTGGTATGACGGTTGGCTTGCCGAAAATAATAATGAGACCGGAAGCTATTACTGGAAAAGACTTGAACATCATTTGAGTAGTGTCCTGACAGAGAAATACAACCCTGAAGAAGCCGGTATAATAGTAAGGTCTATTGATGAGGCAACGTATGGAATTATTAAGAAGCTTGCAAACCCCAGAAGGCCCGAATTTAGTTATAAGGGACTTGTTGTTGGATACGTACAGAGCGGAAAGACCGCGAACTTCTCAGCATTGATCGCCAAGGCGGCGGATACCGGATATAAATTTATAGTTGTTCTTGCAGGTATCCATGACATACTTCGTCTTCAAACTCAGATCAGGCTTGATAAGGAATTAACAGGTATGAATGATCGGGGACTGGATGAAGTTTTCATACCCCTGCCTTCTGATGCCAAAAGCTGGAACAGACTAACTACGGCGAATAATGATTTTCGCAATGTAAACTTAGGGCCCTTTACTGCATATTGCAGCAAATCAACGCCGACCATTGCCATTATTAAAAAGAATTGCCGTGTAATGGACAGACTCATCAATTATATTCGCCAAGCTGATGAAGAAAGCAGAGTTCAAATGCCCCTTTTGGTAGTAGATGATGAGGCTGATCAGGCTTCAATTGATACCAACGCCAATGATCCTGACACTGAACCAAGCCGGACTAATGAGAGAATAAGAACACTTTTAAGTTTATTCCCCAAGAAGGTATATATAGGATATACAGCTACCCCTTTTGCTAATGTGCTTATTGATATGACTACCGGACATGAACGTCTTGAAGATGATATTTATCCCCGCAATTTTATAGCATCCCTTCCAGAACCTGAGGGATATTTTGGGACATCCACGATTTTTGAAGGGAACCTATCGGATTGTTTTGTCAGAGTTATCCCTGATGAAAGAAATACACTAATAAATGGTCAGATAACTGAAGCCCTTATGAGAGCTATTGATGAATTTATTATTTGTTGCGCAGTCAGAAATATAAGAGGAGACAGGGAAAAGCCCATGAGCATATTGATTCATGTTTCACATAAAATTGGTGACATGGGAATAATCCGGGGACTCGTTCAGGACTATTTCAGCAGTTTGAGGACAAAATTTAATGATTGGGTAGGACGAGAAATGCTGAGAGCTGAATACGGTCAGATATGGACAGAATTCAGAATCAATGCTGAGACAATAAACCGGGAACTCAGCCTAAATAATCTTTTACCGACATTTGAAGAAATATGGAATGAACTAAGTAGTGTATTGGAAGCCCTCAGCATTGTTGAACTAAACAGTGCTTCAGAACATACATTGGATTACACAACCGGTGAAGAAATAAAGGTTATTGCCGTTGGAGGTAATCAGCTATCCAGAGGTCTGACATTAGAAGGGTTAATGACAAGTTATTATCTTAGACCAAGCAGGCAATATGATACTCTTCTGCAGATGGCAAGATGGTTTGGTTACAGAATGGGATATGAAGATTTGACAAGAGTTCACACTACTACAGAACTCTGGGAATGTTTTGAGCATCTGGCTTTAGTTGAAGAAGAGATGAGAAGTGAAATCTACAGATACGAAGAAGAAGGTAGAACACCTGCACAAATGGCAATTGCTATAAGGGACCACAGACGTTTAAATGTTACTGCACCAAACAAAATGGGAGCAGCAATGGTAAGGCAAATTTCATACAGTGAATCACTGAATCAAACTATCTGGTTCCCATTGAACAGCCCCGAGATACTCAGGGCTAATTATAACCTTGGCGAGGCATTTGTCGGGACTGTCCACCAAAACTTCCATTTTGAGAATATTGCGAGCTTATTTCTTGCGCGCAATATACCCGGCGAATTAGTGCTCAGAGAGTTTTTAAACAGATACACATTTGCAGACAGAGAATCTACAGGCGGGCCGGGACTGGATTCAGAACGTTTACTGGAATATATTTACAGAAGATTAAATGACCAAAATCCTGAATTACAAAACTGGAGTGTTGCATTGGTGGGTAATACAAATCCAATAGCTGGCAGCGACGACCCAGTTAATTACGGAGGACTCTTAATAAACCGGATTCAGCGTAGCAGAAAACATACAGAAAGAGGTTATAACATCGGAGTTTTGACAGAGCCAGATCATCTTAGAATCGACTTAAGAGAGGGCGCTATAAGTCCTCATGACGGAAGATATTCCCAGAATCCTTTGTTGTTATTATACCTTATTTGGAGAGGAAGCAAAGCAGGAAGACCTGTTGAAAATCCTCAATATGATGAGAGAATAGATTTATATAGATATGTAGACTCTGAGAAAATTGACGTGCTTGGACTGGGTGTTGTGCTCCCCAGAAGTGATTATGAGCCATATAATTATATAGGTCAATAAATTTGCATTACAAAACCTTAAGTATAAATACTTGGAATAAACTGGATAATACAGGGGATATTGTGACCGGTTACCATGGAATTTTTCTGAGTCAGACAGAAGGAGAGAAATCAAACCTGTTGATCTTTAAAGATGAAAACGGAAACCTGCATTTTGTGATCTCAGATGATACCGTTACCAAAAAAGATATACTTGATCCCAAGGTAAATGGCCTTAAAATCGAGTTAAAAAAATACAAGTTTCAGGACTTCGGAATACAACAGTTTATAGATCTTGAGTGTACATTGAGGGCATACATCAGTGAGTTTACAGAAGTCGTAAAAGAAATTTCAGAAAAAATCATTGTCGAGAAAGAACTGCCTGTAAAATCCCTGACGGAAGTTATCAATAATTGGAAGTCTTTCTGGGCTTCTAGGATAAAAAGGATTCTCTCGGAAGAAGAACAGATTGGTTTGATATGTGAATTAAAAGTACTTAAAATGTTATGCGAGATTAATCCGGTTAACGCCCTGAACTCATGGAAAGGACCTCTGAAAGAAAAATACGATTTCGTTTTTTCCGACTGGGTTTTTGAAGTTAAAGGAACTATAAAAGAAGGTCATGTACATACAATCAACGGACTTGACCAACTCAAATCTCCAACAGAAAAAAATCTTGCTTTAATTTCTTTCCTTGCAACTAAAACTGAAAACATTAGTGCAAAAAGCCTGCAAACCTTGATTGAAGATATAGAAGTAAATGCTTTTAAAAATAATGCGAATATGATCGAACGATTTCACGAATTGCTCGCAGGTTGTGGTTATAGCAGGATTCACAAAGAGGAATACAGAAAAACAAAATTCGACATATACGATGGTAAATTTTTCACCGTAAATGATAATTTCCCAAAACTGACTTCAGATCACCTTAAACAACCATTGGACAGCAGGGTTTCTGAAATCCAATATACCATTGACTTGGAAGGATTATCCGGAGAAGTTTTTGAATATATTTCTTTTGGAAAATATTTTTATTAGTTGATTTATATGAACACATTAGATTTTATCACAGAAGAATTGGGGAAACTGAAAGATGCCGGGCTGTTGATTAACATCCGCACGATTGAAGGGCCACAAGGAGCTTGGATTGTTGTAGATGGAAAAAAGGTACTGAACCTCTGTTCAAACAACTATCTCGGGTTTGCCAACGACCCTCAATTAAAGTCTTCTGCACAAAAGGCTGTTGAAATGTATGGAGTTGGTCCGGCGGCGGTGAGGACTATTGCTGGGACAACAACACTTCACAAAGAACTTGAACGGAAGCTTGCGCTCTTTAAGGGAGTTGAAAGCACGATAACATTTCAATCGGGATTCTGTGCAAACCTTGCCGTTATTCCTGCAATCGTTGGCGAGGGTGATGTTGTCTTCTCTGACGAACTCAATCATGCGAGTATTATTGATGGGTGTCGCCTGTCAAAGGCAAGAGTCATCCGGTATGAACATTGTAATCCCAAAGACCTTCAGGCTAAGATTTCAGATGAAATAAATATAAGCCGAAGACTCACAAAAGAAGATAAAAACACCTCCCCTCAATCCCCCCCTTCGCAAGGGGGGGATGGGGGGGTGAAAAATCCATCTTCGGGTACAGACAAAACCAGACGGAAGCTGATTATTACCGACGGTGTCTTCAGTATGGAAGGAGATATTGCCCCATTACCAGAAATCGTGGAGATTGCCGATAAATACGGAGCCATCATCATGGTGGACGATGCGCATGGAGAGGGTGTGTTGGGGCGGGGCGGCAGGGGCATTGTAGACCACTTTAATCTGCACGGCAGGGTTGATATTGAGGTTGGTACGATGTCAAAGGCATTCGGCGTTGTTGGTGGCTATATAGCAGGTAGTAAAAGATTAACTGATTATCTGGCTCAGAAGGGACGCCCATTCCTCTTTTCCAGCGCTGTAACAGCAGCCGACGTGGCGGCATGTATTGCTGCCGTGGACAGTCTCATAGCCTCAGACACTCTCGTCAAACAACTCTGGCAAAATACTGAATTCTTTCAGGAGAAAATAAAACACGCTGGATTCAATATTGGTAATACAAAAACGCCTATAACACCAATTATACTTAGTGATACAAAGGTTGCCAGAGATTTCAGCAGGATGCTATTTGAAGATGGCATCTTCGCGCAGGCTATTGGATATCCCACTGTACCAATGGGAAAGGCGCTTATCCGTGTGATGCTATCGGCTATACACAGTAAGAAAGACCTTGAATGGGCGATAGAGCGTTTTG
>DBJWYX010000091.1:769-9111 GCA_052360825.1 Candidatus Wunengus sp. YC64 | reverse complement strand
TGAAGGTCTTCGAATTTTGTAATTTTCATAGCTCGACAAACCCAACTAACACAAAAACTTTATCCTCACATCTTGTTCATAACATTAACCCTGGGATTTCATCATCCCAATAAATCGCTCAAACAAATAATTTGCATCGTGGGGACCGGGCGATGCCTCCGGGTGATATTGCACCGAGAAGACAGGCATTGAGTGGCATTTCAGCCCTTCCACCGATTTATCATTGAGGTTTACATGAGTAATCTCCACATTGCCATACGGACTCTTATGAATATTTCCTTCCGGTGGAGTTGATACGGCAAAGTTATGATTCTGTGCGGTAATTTCCACCTTTTTGGTAGAGATATCCATTACAGGCTGGTTTCCTCCATGATGGCCGAACTTAAGTTTATATGTCTTTAAACCCAGTGTAAGCGCAAGCAATTGATGTCCGAGACATATCCCCAGGATTGGTTTTCTGCCCAGCAACTCCTTGATATTATTAACCATATAAGGCACTGCTGCCGGATCACCAGGACCGTTTGAAAGTACAATACCATCCGGATTCATATCCAGGACTTTCTGGGGTGGTGTCTGTGCAGGAACTACCGTCGCAGAGCAGCCTGCGCTGCTCAATTTTCTTAAAATGTTATATTTTACCCCGCAATCGTAGACAACAACCTTGTACCTTTTCGATACTTTTTGGCTGGTTTCGTCATCTTCCCACTCATATGAATCACTGCATGTCACCTCTTTTACGAGGTCTAATCCGTTTAATCCGGGAGATGACTTGACCTTTTTGATAAGGCTTGAAATATCAAAATCTGCGGTGGAAATAATGCCTTGCTGTGAGCCGCAGTCCCGTATGTGTGCTGTCAATGCCCGTGTATCAATTCCCTGAATGCCGACGATTCCTTTTTTCCTGAGAAATTCATCCAGGCCGGTCTGTGAACGCCAGTTACTGGGGAAAGGACTGCATTCTTTTACGATAAAGCCCTCCAGAAACAACTTGCGTGATTCGTAATCTTTTTCATTAATTCCATAATTACCAATCAGCGGATAGGTCATGACCACCATTTGTCCTTTATACGATGGGTCGGTAAGGATTTCCTGGTAGCCCATCAAACTGGTGTTAAAAACCACCTCGCCAATCGTCTCTCCAGGGGCGCCGAGAGAGTAACCTTTGAAGGTCGTTCCATCTTCGAGTACAAGTACAGCCCTTTTTTTGTCCATAAAATGTTCAGGAATCTATGGCAGGGGCAATTCATGAATTGCCCCTACAGGTTGTTAAACGGTAGCAGGAGGAAATTTCCGCCACCGCAAGAAAATTTCAATCTTCTGAGTTATGCAATGAATAAACACACCCCAAGCCCCTCTCGAGAGGGGAATTTTGGAAGTCCCCTCCCAGGAGGGGACTAGGGGTGGGTTAATACTTTTGTATATTTCAGCATTAATGCATCCAGTTACCATTCGACTTCGCTCAGCGTGACGTCGTTTCCGGGCGGTGTCGAGGAACCTAATTTAATATCTCAGTGTTTTAGTAGCAGGATAATATCAAATTCGATAAATCGTACAATTAAAAAATGGACGTGTCAAGCCAAAGTTGTTTTTCACTTGACTAAGGTGACTCCTCTGCTATATTAAACCTAAATACCACAATACGATAAATCAGAAAGGACATTTTACTTTATGTCAATACTTGTTACCGGCGGTGCAGGTTTTATTGGTTCTCATCTGGTGGAACGTTTGCTCTCACAGGGTAAAAAGGTCGTTATTATTGATAATTTTAATGACTTTTATCTGCCGGCATATAAAAGAGAAAATATTTCGAATGCCATTCAGGATTCAAATTTGACATTATGTGAGGCCGACATCTGTGACACGTCTGCATGTCAGGAAATATTTGAGAAACACCATGTTGAAAAGGTCATTCATCTGGCGGCATACGCCGGTGTAAGGCCATCTATCGAACGACCGTTGCTGTACGAGGAGGTCAACTGCAAGGGGACGCTAAATATGCTCGAACTTTCCCGGATTTATAAGGTCAAGCAATTTATCTTTGGTTCGTCTTCATCGGTTTACGGAAACAACAAAAAAGTTCCTTTCTCAGAAGACGACCCGGTGAACGAACCCATATCACCTTATGCAGCAACAAAACGTGCCGGGGAACTTTTTTGTTACAATTATCATCACCTTTATAAAATGCCGGTCTCCTGCCTTAGATTTTTTACGGTATATGGCCCTCGGCAACGACCGGACCTTGCCATCCGAAAATTTACGGAACTCATCGATCATAATCAACCGATCACGATGTACGGTGACGGGACGACCGAACGGGATTACACATACTTTTCCGATATTATCGATGGGGTGGTCGCTGCATTAGAGAAGCAGTTTGATTTCGAGATCATTAATCTGGGGGACTCAAAGCCAATTCAATTGAAAAAACTCATTGATCTCATTGAGCAGGAATTGGGTAAAAAAGCGAAGATTAAAAAACTTCCGGAGCAACCCGGGGACATGCATAGAACCTATGCGGATATTGGAAAGGCGGAACGTTTTTTACAGTATCAACCGAAAGTCCCTATTGAACAAGGCATCCGTTTATTTGTGACCTGGTACAAGGAACGCAAAAAACAGACGGCAAAGTCTCCTGCTAAAAGCGAAGCGTATCTTGTGTGATAATTGATGCTCACCGACAGTGCAGTCCTGTGTAAAATTCTTTTTCGTGTACGTTTTTTTAGTGACGAGTGTCAGGTGTCGCGTGACGAGAAAAAACGTCACACGTCACTTGTCACACGCCACCTTTATTCATTTTGATCGCGGCTTTGCTACATTATTCATCTGAGGTTTCCTTATGTTAACCCTTTCTAACAAGATCAGTCTGAGCAGGATATGCTGTATTCCTCCGCTTGTGTTTTGCATAGCACAGGTTCAGCACAACAGTCATTACCGTTATATTTGCCTTTTTATTGTGTTGATCATTGGGTTAAGCGATGTGCTGGACGGTTATATAGCTCGGAAAAGGAACGAAGTAACAAAATTAGGCGTGTATTTAGACCCCTTTGCAGATAAGCTCGTTCTTGTGATTTCCTGCATTATACTTTCCTCTGACCGTATATGGCCGGAACCAAGATTTCCCATTTGGATTCCAATGATTATTGTTTGTATAGATCTCTTACTTATCTTTGGCACCATTGCGTTACTTCTTATTACCGGCAGGGTAAATTGCCGGCCAACGATACTGGGTAAGGCGGCAACGTTTCTTCAAATTATTGCTGTCATATCGGTGCTTGTTGGAAACCATGTCCCCATACCTGCCCTAACCACCATCTGGTGGGTGACGGTTGCTTTCACCTTTGTCTCTGGACTTTTCTATATGTACAGGGGTGTAAAACAATTGTAATTGTCCCGTAATAGAGACGCACTGCAGTGCGTCTCTGCATTAAACAAAATACTTTACATTGCCCGCCTTTTTTAATACTATTAATAGAAATTTGAATTAGGTTGCCTTTGGCAGCTATTTTTAAGCTCCCCTCTAGAAAGAGGGGCTGGGGGTGTGTTGCGGAGAACTTACACATCCCTTTATCCCCTCTTTTTAGAGGGGAATCACAAAAGATTGAAATTTCTGTACATTAAATTATGAGAGGTGTTTTTGATGCGATTTAACACGATACAAGAGGTCGTAGAGGACCTGAAACAAGGCAAAATGATCATTTTGGTCGATGATGCGAACCGCGAAAACGAGGGAGACATTACCATTGCAGCCGAAAAGGTAACTCCGGAGACAATCAATTTTATGCTCACTCACGCACGGGGCATTCTATGCCTTTCAATTAATCCCGAACGGGCGGAAGCGCTTGATCTTTATCCAATGGTGTCCCATAACACGTCAAATTTTCAGACGCCCTTTACCGTTTCTATCGATGCAAGAGACGGGATCACCACGGGCGTTTCTTCTAAAGACCGGGCTACAACGATATTAGCTGCTATTGACGATAAGACAAAACCGGAAGACCTCGTCAGACCCGGCCATATTTTTCCTTTGAAAGCGCAGAGAGGCGGGGTGCTGGTCAGGACAGGACACACAGAAGGTGCGGTAGACCTGGCGCGCATTGCAGGACTCAAACCCGCCGCGGTTATTTGCGAGATTATGACAGAAGACGGGAATATGGCAAAACTTCCGGAACTCCGAAAGTTCGCTGAAAAGCATCATCTCAAAGTCTGCACCATTGCAGATATTATTAAATATCGGCACGAACAGGAACGGTTGATTGAAAAGCGGGTTACTGTAAAATTGCCCACAACCTATGGAAACTTTACGCTTCACCTGTACCGCTCCTTCGTTGATGAATACCTCCATCTTGCCCTTTGTTTGGGCATCGGCAGCGAGAGCGGAAATACGCCGTCCCCGCTGCATAATGAACCGGTGCTGGTGAGGGTGCATGATGAATGTCTGACCGGCGACATCTTTGGCTCTCTTCGCTGTGACTGCGGGGAGCAACTCCACAGCGCCCTTCGGGTCATACAAAAGGAAGGAAAGGGTGTGCTGCTTTATATGCGGCAGGAGGGACGTGGTATCGGTCTGGAGAACAAACTGCACGCCTATTTGCTGCAGGAAAAGGGATTGGATACCGTCGAGGCAAATGAAAAGCTCGGATTTCCTGCCGATAAACGCGATTACGGCATTGGCGCGCAAATCCTGAGAGACCTGGGTATCACAAAGATGCGGTTACTTACGAATAACCCCAAAAAGTTTGCAGCCCTTAACGGTTATGGACTTGAAATCGTGGAACGGGTGCCTATCATTACAGAGCCTAAAGAGGAAAACAAACAATACCTGCAGACGAAGAAAGAAAAACTCGGACACCTCATAGAAAAAGTATAAAATACAGAAGTCAGCAGTAAGAAACCAGAAAACAGAAGTATTTCTTCTGAATATTGATTTAACCATGGTGTGCAGTGGTTGGATCGAAAACTACTCCGTGTGCTCTGTGGTTAGAGCTTAATTCCAGGAACAATGAAAAAACTGTTTGCAAAGAAGGCATTACGTGACCTCGTAGAAGAATCCAACCATCACCACTTCAAACGGGTACTTGGCCCGTTCTCGCTTACCGCCCTGGGAATTGGCGCTGTTATTGGCGCCGGGATATTTGTTTTGACGGGTCTGGCCGCCAAGGAGTATGCGGGTCCCAGCTTGATTCTCTCATTTGTCCTTTCCGGTCTCGCCTGTATATTTGTTGCCCTGTGCTATGCAGAGTTCGCATCGATGGTTCCACTGGCAGGCAGCGCTTATACGTACTCTTATGCAGCGTTAGGTGAAGTTTTTGCATGGATTATTGGATGGGATCTCATCTTAGAGTATTCCCTTGCATCGAGCCTTGTGGCAGTAGGGTGGTCGCACTACTTTGTAAAATTAATCGGACTCTTTGGATTACATATCCCCCAGTGGCTTACCAGTGATTATTGGACATTGTCTCACCAATTGAATGATACCTTTGCCCAGAGTGTCCCACATTTATCCGGCATTCCCATCGTCTTCAATCTACCCGCCGGATTGATCATCGTTGTCATCACCGCTTTACTGGTTGTTGGTATAAAGGAAAGCGCACGTTTCAATAGTATTATCGTTGGGGTAAAACTTGCGGTAATATTATTGGTAATTTTCGTGGGATGGTTTTATATAAAGAACGATAACTGGGGCAATAGTTTTTCGACATTTGCACCGTTTGGCATTGGCGGCATTGGTACCGGTGCTGCTTACGTGTTCTTCGCCTATATCGGTTTCGATGCAGTCTCAACGACCGCCCAGGAGGCAAGGAACCCAAAGAGGGACGTGCCTATCGGCATCATTGTTTCTCTGGTTCTCTGTACTATTTTATACATTGCGGTAACCGCAGTCCTTACCGGCATGGTTTACTACAAGGACATTAACATTGATGCGCCGCTGGCAGATGCCTTCACGCGGTACGGGCTGGTCAAGGTGTCCTTTTTCATCTCTGTCGGCGCCGTAGCAGGGCTGACCAGTGTACTTCTCGTCTTACTCATGAGCCAGTCCAGGATATTATGGGCTATAGCCAGGGACGGTCTCCTTCCTGAGCGACTCTTTGCAGCCGTTCATCCCCGTTTTGGGACACCCCATATCTCGACTATCATCGTCGGCGCTTGCGTTGCTATTACTGCCAGTTGCTTCCCCATAGAGGAGATCGCAAAATTGGTCAACATCGGTACGCTCCTTGCCTTCTGCCTCGTTGCCGCTGCGGTTATTATCCTGCGTATTAAAGACCCTCACCACCCTCGTGCCTTCAAATGCCCCTTTGTGCCGGTAATACCTATCCTGGGCATACTATTCTGTGGATATATGATGCTCCGCTTAGAATTTGCAACATGGCTCAGACTCATTGTGTGGCTTGCGATAGGTTCCATTATTTATGCAGCCTATGGCAGACGCCACAGCAAACTTGCAAAAAAGCATGCATTGATGGAGAAACAAAACGAATCGATGGTGGAGTTGGATAAAAGTTGTCTGTAAGGATGTATTATGCCAAATCTCTTAAACTACAAATATGAGATATTCCCAACAATGCCGCAAAGGGCGCAGCTCTACAGAATCCTCAGGGAATCAAAAATACAGTGGAACAGGGCGGTAACTATCCGAAAGAAGCTCAAGCATGCCCTTCGTTCAGGTCAGTTCGAATATCTAATCAATGCCTGCCTTTCAACCGAAAAGAACAATAATCAGGGTCAACGTGTCAAGGCTATTCAAAAGATATGCAGCCAATATCCTGAAATGGAATTTGAAACAGCCGTACATTGCTATGATGCCAAAACTCTTGTAGGAAAGGCTTTGGGCGATATACCACCGGGAAAATTGCTTGATACCAAATATCTGGCAGAAGAACTCAAATCAAGGTACAAAAAAGAAGTTGCAGAACGGAAAGAGGCTATTGCTAAAGGCATCGATAGAAAAAATGCGCCGAAGCTTGCGGTTTTCTGGCAATTTATAAGGTCAATCAACAAGTATGCCGGATATGCGGCAAAGATTTATATGGACAGGTCTTTTGAACCACAGGATGGGATGTCCCTTTCCACGGTACGATTCAACATCTCAGGGTCTGCAAATTCCGAGCGCTGGAATACTGCCGTGCAACCATCATCGCAGCAGCGGAAATACGGTGCGACAGGGGAGCCAAGATACAAAAGACGTTGTGGTGGATTTTCATTTCAGATTCAAAATAGAGAAATCTCTGATATTTTCCGCAATAAACGCCGCAACAAGGGTCATCAGATTTTAATAAATCCGCTTCACAAAGGAAACGCATGGGTTGATGCGGAGTACCACAGGCGGATACTGGCCGGCAGTAAGATAAAACAGTTAACCATTAATGAGCGTGCAGGACATTTCTTTGCTGTTTTAAGCTGTGAAGTTCCTGATAGCGTCTGGACAATTATTCCGAAACGCGCAGGATGGTGGGTAGGAATAGACCCCGGAGCGCAGACGGCATTGACGCTGGGATTCCAAAATTCACGGACTTCAGAGACGCGCCAGGCGGCAATACATTACCAGTTCCTGGAAAAGAGCGATAAGAGACTTGAGAAACTCCAGCAAAAACTTGCAAGAAAACAGGGGCCAAAAAGGAAAAGAACCGAAACAGAAATAACTGAAACAATATCGCAATTCTCCCGCAAACGCTCAATCCAAAAACTCCCTGAAGGAGAAAAAGACAAGGTTATAGCAAAAGAAAAAGGACGTCTCGGGAAAACCATGGTCAGTCAGGATGCAAGCAACTCGTGGAGAAGGCTGTCGCGAATGGTCGGCGGATTGCAGTATCGGGTTGCAAACCAGCGGTTAGATGTCTTGCATAAAGTAAGCCGTGCGCTTGTGGAAGGGTGTGATGTCGTTGGCATAGGTCATTGGGAGCCTGAACGGCAGGTGTCATACAGAAAGAAGCGAAAGGCACTGTTGAAACAGGTCAAGGCAGGTATTGAAGGGGCAAAGGAGGCGCTCAATGCGCTGGAAGCAGAAAAATCAAAGCAAGGACCAAAGGGAATCAAAAAAATACGCAGGGGCGGGAGAGACAGGTCTATCGCAACACTCAGAAGGATGGTTGAGGAAAAGGCAAAAAGGGCTGAAATTGTTGTTTATCCTGATATCAACGAGGCGCGGTCAACAATGACCTGCTGTAATTGCAACGCTGTTACAGATCCGACGGGGAAGAAAAATCTTTCTGTCAGGGAATGGATATGTAATAAGTGTGATACTATCCACCAGAGAGACCTGAATAGCGCTTTTAATATACTTACAAAAACCAAGAGGGAATATGCCGCAGCCCAAGCGGCCGCACCGGCAACGGGGCGTACTA
>DBJWYX010000091.1:0-699 GCA_052360825.1 Candidatus Wunengus sp. YC64 | reverse complement strand
TCAGTCCGGCTGTGATTTTACGGCTGGATTCCGCGTTAGGGGGTCTTCGGTGATAGGTGGCTCTTTATTCTATCAGAACACTGTTCTGCCGGATTTATGGGAAGGAGATGCGCCCAAAGCCTTTAAGTCTTTGATTCAGATGGGGATAGTTCGGTCTCTAACCATGCAAGGAACAGCAAAAGATGGCGCTGAAAACCCAATATGACCAGAGAAAAAAGTCAGAAACATCCTTTGTAAAAAAAGGTGTTTCTTCTATTTTCAAGGGTTTACGCCGATTTTGCGGTTGCAGGGTATGTTCTGAAAGAACAAGGATTGGGACAAGGCAAGATTGGAATATATCAAAAAGGGAAATGGCGTTGCAGGGTATGTTCTGAAAGAACAAGGATTGGGACATCAAAGAAATGCACATATCAGATTCAAACGCATTGGTTGCAGGGTATGTTCTGAAAGAACAAGGATTGGGACCTAAGATAATAGCAATACTAAGAGATGTCAAACAAGGTTGCAGGGTATGTTCTGAAAGAACAAGGATTGGGACCCGTTATTGTGTCTACCAAGGAATCCTGTTGTGGTGTTGCAGGGTATGTTCTGAAAGAACAAGGATTGGGACTTCGCTATTACCACGAGATCATCTCCCTTTACAAGGCTGGTTCAATCTTGCAGATTGGCGTGCCCAGTAAAGGGTACTGTTTTCTAACG
>DBJWYX010000090.1:0-9246 GCA_052360825.1 Candidatus Wunengus sp. YC64 | reverse complement strand
TATGAGCATCCAGGCTTGTCGGTATTTTAGCTTCTGATGTGTTTTTGCTATCGTTTTCCGTCATATAAACTCGCACCGTTTCTAAAGAACTTATTGCTGAATATCAATCTTTATCGAAAACGTTTTTGTTGGCTGCTGTTCCGCCTTGGGCAAAACAACCACAAGAAACCCATCTTTGTAAGCGGCTTGAATAGTGTCCTTATTGATAGGTTTGGGAATAAAGAAACTCCTTTCGAAGTATCCATAACGAATTTCCACCTGATAAAAACAGGTCTTTTCGTGGGGCGAAGTGTCGTTTCTATATCCACTGATGGTAAGAATTTCGTCTGAGAAAGCGACTTGAATATCCTCTGACTTTGTCCCGGATATGGACATCTTCACAACGATTTCATCCGGAGTTTCGTAAACGTCCGTGGGAGGCTGCCAGGGATTTGATGAGTTAGTAGGTATATTTTTATTAAAGGCAAAACACTCTTTAAAGAGACTTTCTATCTTATTTTGTCGTGCATCAGTTTTATAATTAATAATGTTGTAATTTGTTGTCATCTGAGACGTCTATACCTCCGTTTGGACTCCGAGACGAAAATTACTATAGCAATTTTTTTTTGCAAGCGCAAGGGTTTATAATAAAAAACCCCGCCTGGAAAGCGGGGTTTTATAAGGCTGAACACTCTTGCATTCAACAGCTACTCGCCCGGCTCATGCTCCGGGTTCTATAACGGAAATTATTAATACATGTCTCCGTACCCACCATACCCACCACCACCTGGCGGCATAGGCGGCATCTTCTTCTTTTCCGGTATCTTGCCGACAATAGCGTCTGTTGTAAGGAGTAGGGTAGATATGCTGGCGGCATTTTGTAATGCCGTTCTGACCACCTTCGTTGGATCAATGATACCTTCGGCAACCATGTCGCAATATCTATCGGCGCTGGCATCGTAGCCTTCGTTTCCTTTGGCAGTTTCTACTTTTTGGACAACGATGGCCGCACTTACACCTGCATTTGTGGCTATCTGCCTTAAAGGCGCCCTTAATGCCCTTCGAACAATATCGACTCCCACCGCCTCATCACCGGTAAGTTTTAATGAATCCAGAGCCAAAAGCGCTCGTAAAAGCGACACGCCACCGCCGGGAAGAATTCCCTCTTCAACCGCAGCACGGGTAGCATGAAGCGCGTCTTCCACGCGCGCCTTCTTTTCCTTCATCTCGCTTTCTGTAGCAGCGCCCACATTCACCTGTGCCACCCCTCCGGCCATCTTCGCCAGCCTTTCCTGAAGCTTTTCACGATCATAGTCTGATGTGGTTATCGAAATTTCCTTTTTGATCTGTTCAATACGTCCTTTAATCTTTTTACTGTCACCTGCCCCTTCAATGATGATTGTATTTTCCTTATCAATCTCGATCTTCTTTGCGCGTCCCAGGTCCTTGAGCTGGATAGAGTCCATATTGATACCAAGGTCTTCAAAAACCGCCTGACCTCCGGTGAGGATTGCAATATCTTCCAACATGGCCTTACGCTTATCGCCAAATCCAGGAGCCTTCACAGCAGCGCATTTTAAAGCCCCGCGAAGTTTATTCACAACCAGAAGTGTCAGCGCCTCTCCTTCTATTTCTTCGGCAATGATCAACAGAGGTTTCCCTGTCTGAGAAACCTTTTCCAACACGGGAATCAACACCTTGGCTGTCGTTATTTTTTTCTCATGAATCAGAATATAGGCGTCTTCCAGCACGCATTGCATCGAATTCGGGTTCGTAATAAAATATGGCGATAGATAGCCTTTATCAAATTGCAGACCTTCAATCCATTTCGCATCGGTTTGCAGGCTTTTGCCCTCTTCTACGGTTATGACTCCGTCCTTTCCGACCTTTTCCATGGCGTCGGCAATGATCTTTCCGATCTCACTATCATAATTCGAGGCGACGGTAGCGACCTGTTCAATTTCCTTTCGCCCTTTGACAGGGATAGACATTTCCTTTAACTTTTTCACCACCGCTTCAACTGCCTTATCAATACCACGTTTGAGCGCCATCGCATTAGCGCCGGCTGTAACGTTTTTCAATCCCTCAACAAATATCGCCTCCGCAAGTACTGTAGCGGTGGTAGTCCCGTCACCCGCAACGTCACTGGTTTTCGATGCAACGGCTTTTACCATTTGTGCACCGATATTTTGCATATGGTCTGAAAGTTCGATTTCCTTTGCAACGGTCACCCCATCTTTCGTGATGGTCGGTGAGCCGAAGCTCTTTTGAATAATGACATTGCGCCCGCGCGGTCCTAACGTTACCTTTACAGCGTCCGCCAGTTGTTTTACCCCGAACTTAACGGTTTCCAGCGCATCATGGTCAAATATAATTTTTTTTGCCGACATATCTAAGTACCCTCCAATATTTTTCAATCCACTAATAAAAACTTAGTAGAGATTTTAGCAAACTGAATGCCGACAAATCAATAATTAAAATACGTTAATGTATCATTTTTTCACAGAGCTAAGTCATTACATTGCAATTAAATAAAACATACCTATCCGGCAAATGGAAAATATTGAAAAATTTTCAAAAGTTGTATATGTCATTATGACAGTGTCTCTATTTAAATTCTCTTTAACAATGTGTCAATATGACAGGTATAAACTGATTTAAAAGTGATGATTTACGAATTACGATTTATTTCATTGAAAGCCTTGAAAATGCTGATAAAATTCATACCATGCAATACGAATTCAAAAATAAAAAGATAACGGTGATGGGACTGGGGCTGTTCGGCGGCGGTGTCGGTGTCGCCCAATTTCTTGCAAAACAAGGCGCTTGCGTCACCGTAACCGACCTGAGAAACGCAGCGGAACTCTCCTCTTCCATAAAACAGCTTGAAGGACTTCCTATTTCATACAAACTTGGAGGGCATTCTGAAGAAGATTTTATAAACGCAGACATGGTTGTCGTTAATCCCGCCGTGCCAAAAAACTCAAAATTTATACAAATAGCGCGAAATAACCAGGTACGGATCGATACTGAAATAAACATCTTCTTCAAATTGTGTCCTGCCCCAATTATCGGTATAACCGGCAGCAATGGGAAATCGACCACCACCACCCTTATGGGCAGGATATTAGAGGAAACGCAGCGAAAGACGTGGACAGGCGGGAATATTGGGAAATCGCTCTTAAGATACCTTGAGGAAATGAAACCTGCGGATATTGTAGCGCTCGAACTCTCCAGTTTCCAACTGGAAGAACTCAACAAAACGGGAAAAAGTCCTCACATCAGTATCGTAACCAACATATCGCCCAACCACCTCGACAGACACGTCGACATGGATGAATATATTCAGGCGAAAAAAACCATTATCTCACACCAGGGTTCCGGGGATTATGCGCTTCTCAACTATGATGACCCGGAATTAAGGAGGTGGGAAAAGGACTGCAAAGGCCATGTTTTGTGGTACAGTGCAAACCATACGCTGGCAAACGGCGCATTTATAAAACGGAATGACATCGTAATAGCCGTAGACGGTAATAATACCATAATCCCGTGCGTACCCAGGATAAAGATACCCGGCATTCATAATCTTCAAAACGTCCTTGCTGCCTCCTGTGCCGCTTATCTGGCAGGCGCAAGGGAACAACATATCGAGAAGGCAATAACAACCTTTTCCGGGCTACCGCACCGGCTTGAGTTTGTTCGGGAAGTAAATGGCGTGCGATATTACAATGATTCCAAGGCTACCACACCTGAATCGTCCATCGCTGCCGTTACCGCCTTTCAAGCTCAAGTTATACTCATTGCTGGCGGGTATGACAAGGGGAGCGATTTTAGTGAATTTGCCGGAAAATGCGCACAACACACCAGGGCCGTCGTCCTTATCGGAAAGACGGCAGGGAAAATAAAAGAACTCATCCTGGAGAAAAAGGGTTCTGGGGAAACCCCTTCGGTATTCATGCTAAAAACCTTCGAAGAGGCATTTAAACAGGCGAATGCCCTGGCGAAAACAGGAGATGTTGTATTGCTTTCACCTGCCTGTGCCAGTTACGACATGTTTCTTAATTATGAAGAGCGCGGCAGGCAATTCAAAGAAATGATACAAGCGCTGTGAACCCATTCTTCGTTTTTGTATATCCGCAAGGTCATACAGAGGGCCGGCGTAGCCGCAACCAAAGCGGTGAAGGTAGGACAAGCGTCCCCGCTTGTCATCATAATGTCAGGCGCGGACGCCTGACCTACCTTAGACAAGTGGCGGGTGACGTTTTACCCGTCATTCGACACACGTCACTATTTCTAAAAACTCATTCCTGGCATTACGGTGGAAAGGAAAATGTCTTTCTTTTCAATAAACCTGCAATGGTAAAGAAATTTACATAAAACTGCTCCGCCTGCTTCATGTAAACCTTTGACAATTTATCATAGTCTTCCAGCATCTTTTGTTTATCAGAGACGACTCCCTTGAGAGATTCTAATTCTCCTTTATAGGCGTCAGCCCATTGGGCAATCATAGTTTTTGTTACTTCTACATGAAACTGGATACCGTAAATATTCCTGCCGTACTTTAACGCCTGATTTTGACAGAGTTCTGAGAAGGCCAGTCGTTTCCCTCCGGAAGGAATGCCAAAGGTATCTCCGTGCCATTGAAATACGGTAAAAATTTCCGGAAGGTCTTTAAACAAATCGTCTTTGAATCCATGGTCGTTAAGGACTATCTTGTACCATCCAATCTCCTTCACGGGATTTTTCGTTACCCTGGCCCCCGTTGTCTTTGCAATGAGTTGCGCACCCAGACAAATTCCAAGAAACGGCACTTCCTCTTCAACCACCCTGTAAAGAAACGTATCCTCTTCTTTCAGGAACTGATACTTCTCTTCCTCATACACATTCATAGGCCCGCCAAGACAAATAATTGACTGAAAATCCTTTTTCAGTTTAGGCAGTTTGTCGCCGGAAGAGACGTCAATAATGGTGTATAGTAACTTGTTATCATCCAGAAAGTCTGCAATGGTGCCCGGACCTTCTATATCAATGTGTTTTATAAATAAAATCATAATTAAATCATTTATAAACTACGATTTTAAATCCCAAATCGTAATTCTAAAATCCGAAATTATCTATGCCTTGTCGCTGAGCTTGAATACACAATATTCAGCGCACATGGAGCAGACCTCGTTATTCTGGGGTCGTCCCTTCTCACGAATGCTTCTTGCCACCTGCGGGTCAATACACGTGTTGAATTGCCCTTCCCAGTCCCTCTTTCGTCTGAATTGCGACATCCGCTTGTCCCACTCCCAGGCCGATTTGACACCTTTAACAAGATCAGCCGCATGGGCGGCAATCCGTGCGGCCATTACACCGCTTCTAACATCGGCCGGACCCGGCAGGCTCAAGTGTTCCGTTGGTGTTACGTAGCATAAGAAATCAGCGCCTGCAGCGGCTGCAATAGCCCCTCCTATAGCGGAGGTAATATGGTCATATCCGGGGGCAATGTCCGTAACAATCGGTCCAAGCACATAGAAAGGCACTCCTTTGCAGAGTTCCTTTTGTAATTGTACCTGCGCGGCTACTTGATTCAAGGGCACGTGCCCGGGTCCTTCCACAATAACCTGTACCCCGGCATCCAGCGCTCTTTGGGCAAGTTCCGCCAGCACGTTCAACTCATAAACCTGTGCGCGATCAAATGCGTCAGCCAGGGCGCCTGGTCTCATGGCATCTCCCAAACTAAGGGTCACATCATATTCTTTTGCAATAGCCAGTATCTCATCATATTTTTCATACAGTGGATTCTCTTTGCCAGAGTGGATCATCCATTCCACCAGAAACGTTCCGCCCCGGCTTACCACGCCGCAAATACGCTTGTTTTCCTTTAAATGCTTGAGCACGCCCCTCGTGGCGCCGCAATGCACAGTGATAAAATCCACCCCATCCTCACAGTGCAGCCGTATTGCTTCAAGCATGTCCGTAGCGGTCATATCAACAATTGCCTGTTTACGCTGAACGGTCTTGACGGCCGCCTCGTAAATGGGTACGCTCCCTACGGCAATAGAAGATGCCCCGATAACCCTTTTCCGGATTGCCCGTAAATCGCCGCCGGTACTGAGGTCCATTACCGCATCTGCGCCTGCTTCTTCTGCCGCCCGCAACTTTTCCATCTCGTTTTCAACATCGGGGTAATCGGCAGAAGTCCCTATGTTGGCATTGACCTTGGTTTTGAGCCCTGTGCCAATACCACAGACCTTTGTGGCCTTGCGTTTGCGGTTTGCAGGAATGACGATCTTACCCTCGGCGATACGCACCCTGATTAATTCAGGATCAAGGTCTTCATCCTTTGCAACCTGTTTCATCTCCTGCGTAATGATATTTTGCCTGGCCTGTTGTAGCTGTGTCATACCTTCCTCAATTTTATTTGTAGAACTATTCCTTCGTATTCTTTGTATTAATTCTTTCGGCGAGCGCATAAAGCCGTTTCACTTCGGCATCCGTCAATTTCCGGTACCTGCCGATTTTCAATGTCGGATCATATAAATTACCAATTTTTATTCGCCGCAAAATGCGCACCTTGTAGTTGCATTCATTGAGCATACGGCGGATCTCCCTATTTCTGCCTTCCTTTAACACCATCTCAAACCTGCTCCGTTGCTTGCCTTTCCGTACATGCTGAACCTTTACCGGTTGTGTCTTGCCGAAAGAAAGCCAAACACCCGATTCCAATGCCTTAAGTGCCGTAACCGTCAGGTATCCATCGACCTCAACAAAATACGTTTTGCTAACCTCGTACTTCGGATGAGATAATTTGTTTGCCAGATCACCATCGTTGGTTAAAATAATCAACCCTTCGCTTTCCTTATCCAGCCGTCCGATGGTGTATATCCTTTGAGTTACATTTTCTATGATATCAATTGCTTGCAGCCGACCCAATTCGTCACGATTTGTGCATACAAAACCCTTCGGCTTATTGAGTAAATAATAAATCGTACGCTGCTTCTTTATCGGCAGGTCATCGCAGCAAATCCTGGATTTATCGGCATCGACAGTCGTACCCAGGGTTGTGACCCGCTTACCATCAACGGTCACCCTTCCGGCGGCAATGATTCTTTCGCACTCCCGTCGCGAACCGACCCCTGCCTCTGCCAGTATTTTTTGCAAACGTTCTAACATAAATATTTGCTCAATTAATTCTTGCTTTTCACCTTTCTTTTTGCATCCCGCAACATCTCCTGCGCCTGTTTGCGGGTAATATCCGTTTTTTCACTGCCCCTGATCATATCGGCAATTTCTTCAAGACGGGCCTCACCTGATAAGCTTTCAATGGCAGAATACGTCTTACCGTTTTTTACCTCCTTACTTACCTTCCACTGTTCATCGGCATAACTGGCAATTTGAGGAAGATGGGTAATGCAGATTACCTGATGCGACCTTGCAATACTGCTCAACTTTTCACCAATTACCTCCCCCATCCTGCCGCCGATATTGGCATCGATCTCGTCAAAAACCAGTACGGGTGTTTTATCTACTTTTGCCAGTTGGTGTTTTAAGGCAAGCATGACTCGTGATATTTCACCGCCAGATGCAATTTTCTTCAAAGGTTTTAAATCCTCGCCCGGATTAGGAGAGATCAGAAAATCGATCTGATCAAACCCATAACTGTTGGCGCCAGACACATCAGGATTTCCATTTTTATTCAAGAGGGGTGACGTGATTTGAGCGCAAAACCGCCCGTGAGGAATGCCCAGGTCGTGAAGCTCTTCATTTATCAAAGGAGACAGCTTTTCAGCCGTTGAAAGGCGTTTTTGGGTTAATTCGTTACCCTTTTGATTCAATACCTCTGCCAATGCCTGTAATTCTTCATCCACCTGCTCAGCCGTTGTTCCTTCACCCGTAAGCTGCTTCAGTTTTAATGCCGTTTCGTCACGATACGATAAAATGTCTTCCGCGGTGTTACCGTATTTTGCCTTCAACTTTCGAATCGTATTTAAGCGCTCTTCGATAAATTCCAGCCTTTGAGGGTCGTAATTGAATCCGTCTCTATATTTTCCTAAGGAAAAAGCCGTATCTTCTATTTGAAAATGCGATTGATTGCAGGCATCGAATAACTTTTGCAGGGCATCGTCGAGTTTCGCAACCGATTGCAATTCTTTTACAACGGACTTTAATCTTTCAAGAATAGATTCGGAAGACTCGTAGAGTTGCTCATAGCAGGAGGTAATGGTGCTGTATATTTTCTCTGCGTTAGCTAAAAGAATCCGTTCTTTTTCCAGTTCTTCTACCTCACCCGTTTTGAGTTGTGCCTTATCAATCTCATCGATCTGGAAGGCGTACAAATCTATCTTTTGTCTGCGCTCATTTTGATTGTTTTTCAGTTCGTCCCGCAGCCTTGTTTTTTCAGTAACCTGCCTGAAAATGCCGGAAAAATCATCCCGTAACGGAGAAATTCCTCCAAAATCGTCAAGGATATAAAGTTGGTTGATTCCGTGTAATAATGCCTCGTGTTCGTGCTGACCGTGAATATTAACCAGCATCTCTCCGATTTCTTTGAGCATGGTCACTGTTATGGGGACGTCATTTATGCGGCATCTGCTCCGCCCGCTCGTGTCTATGCTTCTTTGAATTAACAGCTCATCCTCAGTCGCCTGGTTATCAGAAACCTTTTTAATTTGCCTGAGAAGGTTTTTGTCCCGGATATAAAATTTAGCAATTACGGTGGCCTCGTCCATGCCGCTCCTCACAACATCGGAGGATACGCGTCCGCCGAGGATGAAGTTGAGTGCGCCAATTACCAGCGATTTCCCTACACCCGTTGCCCCGCTAAATACATTCAGCCGTTCACAGAGATTTATCGTGACCTTATCAATCAATACAAAATTGGTTATGTATAACTCCTGCAGCATGGTTAGATCGCCATTTTCTGCAAATGAACTGAAATAGTTTCTTTCATCGCATGGTACAAAAGAAAAAAGTTGGGAGGTTGGGAGGATGAGAGATTGTGATTTTCTCAGCACCCCAACTTCTCATCTTCTCAACCTCTGCTTTCCTTCTTTGCGCCCTTAGGAGGTCAGAAAAAATAACATAATCAATCTATATCTGTCATGCCCGAATGATTTTATCGGGCATCCATGTCTTTAGAACCACTGGATTCCCGCTAAAAGCATGCGGGAATGACATACTTTACAAGAGGTTAAATGTTCAACTTACTTTTTGCTAAATCCCTTAGCGTCTCTGCGGTGGATTGTGTTTTTTTATTGTATTTTAGAACCCGGCTTTATATCC
>DBJWYX010000089.1:0-9322 GCA_052360825.1 Candidatus Wunengus sp. YC64 | reverse complement strand
TTAGTTGAGCCATCACCCAACTGGCCATATTGGTTAAATCCCCATGTCCAAACAGTACCGTTGTTCTTCAGGACAATACTGTGATCTCCTCCACAATCAATCATGCTGCAGCCCGCAAGTCCGCTTACCTGAACAGGAATTGCCCTGTCAGAGGAGGAACCATCTCCCACCTGACCATATTTATTAAGGCCCCAGACCCAGACGGTTCCATCTGCTTTTTGGGCAAGGCTATGGTATCCTCCACTGGCAATGGAAACGATGTCGCTGAGCGCCCTTATTTGTACTGGTGTATTTCTATCAGTAGTAGTCCCGTCTCCCATTTGTCCATATGCGTTTCGCCCCCAAGCCCAGACAGTTCCATCCGACTTCAGGGCGAGACTGTGTTGTCCTTTTGCGGCGATTGCCGTCATGCCACCAAGACCATACACCTGAACAGGCATGTTCCTGCTCTTTGTTGTGCCGTCTCCAAGTTGTCCTGCCCAGTTACCTCCCCATGCCCAAACCGTGCCGTCTGTTTTCAATGCAATACTGTGCCACACGCCTCCTCCGATTGCAGCAACATTGCCGAGACCCTTTACCTGTACCGGTATTTTCCTGTCTGTATTTGTTCCATCACCAAGCTGACCGTGTATATTCAATCCCCATGCCCACACAGTGCCGTCTGATTTCAAAGCCAGGCTGTGAAAACCTCCTCCAGATATCTGCACAACTGTCGAGGCGGAGGCGACCATGCCAAAAAGCAAACACAGGGGAAATATGATTACAATCCAGCATGAAATGTTGAGTTTGGTGTGCATTATATTATTACCATGTAAAACTTCTTTTCCCCATTCCCCGTTTTTACGAGGACATATTTATGAGGACAAGTTTGTGTAAGTTTTTAGACTTCGTCGTGAGCTCAGTCGAACGAAATAGGAACGTGTGTCGAATGACGAGTAACGAATAAAACGCCACCCGCCACTTGCCACACGCTACCGGTCTTCACTGCTTTGGTTGCGGCTTCGCTGCGCTATGATATTTGAAGAAGCCGCCTTGATACTATCAAAATTCCTGCGAAAGTAAATGTCAAAATGAATGAAGGCATTCTGCATGTCCCGCCTGGTTAATAAAACGCTTGACACTTTTATTCAAGATTCGTTATCATAATGTTTTGTTATCCTGTATATGTTACACTCCAGCCACAAGTTGACGCAAATAAACACAACACAACAAAAGTAACTAGTTTTAGAGAAAGGAAAAAGGTTTGAGTTCTAACGTTAAGGTTCGGTTTGCACCCAGCCCCACGGGTTACCTCCATATTGGGGGAGCCAGGACGGCTCTCTTTAACTGGCTTTTCGCACGACATAATAAGGGTATTTTTCTCTTACGGATTGAAGATACCGATCAGCAACGCTCTACCGAAGAAGCCACACAAGCCATCCTTGACAGCATGAAATGGATAGGTTTGGATTGGGATGAAGGTCCCTATTTCCAGAGCCAGCGGCTATCCATTTATAAACAACATGCGGAAAAACTGGTCGCACTGGGGAAGGCGTTTTACGATACCGACGAGGAAGGCCGTAAGGCTATTCGTTTTAAGATGCAGGATGGGACAACTGAAATCGACGACCTCATACACGGCACCATTACCTTTGATACCGCCCTTATTGAAGACTTTGTCATCCTCAAGGCAGACGGCTTTCCAACCTATAACTTTGCCTGCGTAGTGGACGATGCGGAAATGGGGATCACCCATATTATCAGGGGGGATGACCACATATCGAATACACCGAAACAGATAGCCCTCTACAACGCATTTGGTTTTAAAATGCCGGAATTTGCCCATATCCCTATGATTCTGGGAGAAGATGGGTCGCGACTAAGCAAACGTCATGGGGCAACCTCTGTTACTGAATATCGGGATAAGGGATACCTGCCTCATGCCCTGGTAAATTTCCTCTCCCTTCTGGGATGGTCACCGGGAAACGACCAGGAAATCATATCGATCCAGGAAATGATCGAGAAGTTTACCTTGAAACGGGTAAACAAAACCAGCGCACAATTCAATAATACAAAACTGGACTGGATGAACGGGCAATATATTAAAAACACACCGATTGAGCGCTTAGCCACAGAGGTTAAGGTGTTTTTTGAAAAAGCCGGTATTGATCTGACAAAGACTTCTCCGGAGTGGCTTCTCAACCTGGTGACATTGTATCACGAACGATTCAAGACATTTCAGGATTTGCTCAATCAGACAAGGTTCTTCTTTACCGATACCGTTGAATACGATCAGGCGTCCGTAGAAAAATTCCTCAAAAAGGAAGGAATCGGCGGGTTATTAAAAGAGGTGCATTCGGCTATTTCATCGGTGGGCACTTTTGACAAAAAACACCTCGAAGACACCTTGAGGGCATTAACCACAAGGGTTGGCGTAGGATTTTCCAAACTTGCACAGCCCATGAGGGTCGCCATCACAGGCAAAAGCGTCAGCGCCGGCATTTTTGAAACCATGGAGCTTTTGGGAAAAGAAAGGACACTAAATCGTCTCGACTACTCCACGAAACATCTGTGCGAGAGATCAGAAACTATTAGAACAAACGCCTTATGATGAATTTACCAGACAGGATTAACAGGGCGAAAACTGGATAAACACAAAAATAAAAATTCTTGAATTATGAACGTCAGGCTCTTTGTCGCAGTTGAAATTACTGAGGAAACCAGAAATAAATTGGCAGCATTTCAGGATAAGCTCAAAAAGGCTGCTGCGGATGTAGGTTGGGTAGCTCCTGAAAATCTCCATATTACTTTAAAGTTTATTGGCTACATTGACGGGGAAAAAATTGAAGAGGTTCGCAATATAATAAAAGACTCCGTAACTCACATAAAACCGTTTAATCTTAGTTATGTAGGAGCGGGGGCTTTTCCAACACCTAAAAGTCCACGTGTTATTTTCGCACAAGCGATAGATACAGGAGAAGCTTTAGCAAAAATTCACGAAAGACTGGACAACCAATTAATGGCATTAGGCGTTGAACACGAGGCTCGTAAGTTCGATGCGCATCTAACTGTGGGGCGTGTCAAAACACGCAGGAATGTAACAAAACTTATGGAGATCCTGAATTCGTACAATGGGTTTAATTTTGGCTTAGAACGTATAACACAGGTGGTTTTGATGAAGAGCGACCTTTCACCGGAGGGACCCATATATACGAAGTTACATAGTGTTGATTTAGTTTCATAAACCTTATAACTTTTTATATGGGTGAATTATGATATCCAAACCAGAAGATGCTGACAAGGAAAAACGGCAACAAGCCCTCGAACGAGCAGTATCTCAGATCGAGAAGCAGTACGGCAAGGGAACGATAATGAAATTGGGGAGCGCGACAAAGCTAGACGTTCCCACAATTTCAACGGGCGCATTATCCCTGGACATTGCGCTCGGCGTGGGTGGCATCCCGCGGGGAAGGGTCATTGAAATATTTGGTCCTGAATCTTCGGGCAAAACCACCCTGACCCTTCATATCATTGCAAATGCACAGAAAGGGGGAGGTATGGCTGCTTTTATCGACGCCGAACATGCCTTAGACCCTGACTATGCAAGGAAATTAGGGGTAGACTTGAACAATCTCATGGTTAACCAGCCCGATACCGGCGAGCAGGCGCTTGAAATCGCAGAATTACTGGTAAGAAGCAATGCCGTTGATGTAGTTGCAATCGATTCCGTTGCGGCGCTCGTTCCTCGCGCAGAAATTGAGGGAGAGATGGGCGATTCACATATGGGGCTACAAGCTCGGTTGATGTCTCAGGCGTTACGTAAATTAACGGGTTGCATTTCAAAATCCCAAACCAGTGTTATTTTTATAAACCAGATTCGGGAAAAGATCGGCGTTATGTATGGAGGAAATCCTGAAACAACCCCGGGTGGAAGGGCGTTAAAATTCTACTCCTCGGTGCGTATCGATATCAGGAGGATTGGCAGCATAAAAGACGGTGATGTGACAATTGGAAATAGAGTCCGTGCTACCATCGCCAAGAATAAAGTAGCAGCGCCTTTCAAAAAGGCGGAATTTGATATTTTATATAACACAGGCATTTCGCGCGCAGGCGACATCATTGACCTTGGGGTCGAACAGCAGATTATTGACAAGTCTGGCACATGGTTCTCTTACGGTGATATCCGACTGGGGCAGGGCAGAGAAAACTCCAGGCAGTTTATCGAAGGAAAACCAGAATTGATGAAAGAAATCGAACAGTCGGTCCTTAAAAAAATAATGCCAGAAACGGCAGGGGAAAAAGCCCCTGAAAAAGCTTCAGAAAGCGGGAAAAAAAATGAACCACAGAGGGCGCAGAGAAAAGAGTAAACCTTTTAACTCCTAAGACAAATTGGATTATTACAAAAATAGTTGATTTTATGAAGACAAACGAGATACGCGATAAATTCCTAAACTTTTTCAAAAAAAAGTCTCACGAAATTTTACCCAGTGACTCACTAGTCCCGCAGAATGACCCTACACTTCTTTTTACTGGCGCTGGCATGAATCAGTTCAAAGACATGTTTCTGGGCAAAGGGAATTTAGGTTGTAAAAAGGTGACCACCTGCCAGAAATGCCTCCGTACGGGGGATATTGATAACGTAGGAAAAACGGCATCCCACCATACTTTTTTTGAGATGCTGGGGAATTTTTCCTTTGGAGACTACTTTAAGAAAGAAACTATCGAATGGGCATGGGAATTCCTTGTGCAAGAGTTAAAAATTCCAGAAGAGCGACTGAGTGTAAGCGTTTACAAAGACGATCAGGAATCATACGAAATCTGGGAAAAACATATCCGTGTACCGCGGTCAAAAATTTATCGGTACGGCGAAAAGGATAATTTTTGGCCCTCGAATGCGCCAACACACGGGCCGAACGGCCCCTGCGGCCCATGTTCAGAGATATTTTTCGACCAGGGAGAACACGTTGGTTGCGGACGAAAAGAATGCGAACCTGCCTGTGATTGCGACCGATTTGTGGAAATATGGAATCTGGTGTTTACCCAATACGACCGCAAAGAAGGAGGCAAACTGGAACCGTTGCCACACAAAAATGTTGATACGGGCATGGGATTGGAAAGGATGGCACGCGTCATACAAGGAGTACAAACCAACTTTGACATCGACATCTTCAGTCCTATTATCAAATACCTAGAAGAAATCACCCAAGTAAAATATAACGGACAGATGGCGAATGCCGTGCTCATGCGCCGCATTGCAGACCATGTGAAGGCCTGTGTGTTTTGTATTTCAGACGGAGTACTGCCCGGCAACGAGGGGCGTGGATACGTAGAAAGGCGGTTATTGAGACGCGCCATACGAGACGGCACACAACTCGGCATAAAAGACTGTTTTTTGTACAAATTGGTACCAATTGTAAGTGAGGTAATGCAAGAACATTATCCCGACATTAAACAGCGAAGAGAAAATATTACAAGGATTGTGAAGAGCGAAGAAGAGAAGTTTCACGAAACCCTGGAACAGGGAACCCGCATTTTAGAAGAACTCACGGAAACGTTACAAAAAAACAAACAAAAGGTGCTCCCTGGCCGTGAAGCCTTTAAATTATACGATACGTACGGTTTCCCGTTAGACATGACGGAATCCATCCTCAACGAAAAAGGATTTACGGTTGATAAGAATGGCTTTGACGAAGAACTCCAAAAGCAGCGGATACAAGCAAGGACATCCTCCCAAATGACAGGGCAGGTCTTCGACACAGGCCCTCTCAGCCAGATCAAAGATATTTCAAAGGGTACAAAATTTCTGGGTTACGAAAAACACTCATCAGAAGGAAGAATAATCGCCATTATCCAGGGTGATCGACTTGTGGATGTGGCCACAGCCGGCAGTGAAGTTACTGTGGTTTTAGACCAAACAGTCTTTTACGGTGAATCAGGTGGACAGATTGGCGATACGGGTGTTTTAGAAGCAAATGATGTTCACGCCCAGATTACCGACACGAAGAAGAATGATGATTTTATCCTGCATATTGGAAAGGTAATAAAAGGAGAACTGAAAAAGGGAAATGTGGTTCATGCGAAGGTTAACGTCCAGCGGAGGGACGCTATTCGGAGGAACCATTCAGCTACCCACATTCTCCATTATGCCTTGCGAAGGGTAATCGGCCAACATGCCGAACAGGCAGGTTCACTGGTTTCACCCGATCGTTTACGTTTCGATTTTCACCATTTTTCAGGTTTAACAAAAGAGGAAATAACTCGTATTGAGGACATGGTCAATGAAATAATTCTGGAAAATGCGCCTGTACGTGCAAAAGAATCAACTCTCCAGGAGGCAAAAAATACCGGCGCTATGGCGCTATTTGGTGAAAAATACGGAGAAACGGTCAGGGTGGTCTCTGTGGGTGATTTCAGCAAGGAACTGTGCGGTGGAACACACATAAATAATGCCGGAGAAGTTGGATTATTCAGGATCGTTTCCGAATCCTCTGTTGCAGCAGGAATCAGGCGCATAGAAGCCATTACAGGCATCGAGGTATTAAACAGAAGCAGAGAAAAAGAAACGATTATCCAGGAGGTGTGCAACACCCTGAATACGCACGAGGACAAACTGATTACAAAAACGCAGGAAATTTTAAATGAACTCAAAAATTTACAAAAAGAAATCCACAAGACAAAACAAAAGGAATTAAGCGGCAAGGCCGGCTCCTTCATCGAAGGCGCAAAAGTAATCTCCGGCGCAAAGATTATCACCAGAAAATTAGACAACGCAACCGCGGACGACCTGAGAAAAACGATAGACATGCTAATGAAATCCGGCGAAGAACTTGCTATCGTTTTAGGAACATCTCAGGATGGAAGAGTAACGATAATCGCGGCCTTGAGCCCCGGACTGGTCAAGCGTGGTTTGCATGCCGGGAATATCTCAAAAGAAATCGCAAAGGTTGTCGGGGGAGGAGGAGGCGGCAGACCGGATATGGCGCAGGCTGGAGGACAGTGGGTGGAAAAGCTGGATGAGGCGCTCAATTTTGCCGCTGAATTGTTATGCAATAAGATATTACAGGGAAGTAGCTGATTTATTTTGAAAATAGAGGTGCCGAACCATCCAAAAACACAACGGTGACATCCTTTTAGCACATCAGTCTCTTGAGTTTTTGCTTGACAATAATGGCATCGGTATATAAAATTTTTTGTTTGAAAGTAACGTTTATAAAATATTTTATGATGAAGTGCTGGGAAGTATACCATAAATGACTCCTTCTTTCTTTATCTTCCCTGTGCTTCTTTTTTTTTATGGAATTTTTATCGAGGTGATCTATGCCTAATCCAAAGAGAAGGTTTTCGAATTCAAGAACTCGTAAAAGACGCACCCACGACAAGCTTACCCCTCCCATTATTCCGCTTTCCGAAAACATTGGGAAAGGGGCCGGTGTGCGCTCGAAGCGGTATATTTGTTCACATTGCAAACAGGTAAATCAACCCCATACTGTTTGCCACAACTGTGGCTATTACCGAGGTAAACAGGTTATAACTGTTGAAAGGTGAGTTTATGAGAGTTGCGGTTGACGCAATGGGTGGAGATAAAGCTCCTCGCGAAATCGTTAAGGGGTCGGTTCTGGCTGCGCAACAGTTTCAAAACGATGAGATTGTGTTGGTCGGCGATGAAAAAGCGATACAGTCCGAACTGAAGTCTTATGGAAAACCCTTGAAGAACATCACCATTCATCACGCACCTCAGGTGGTTGAAATGGATGATCCTGCTACCTACTCAATACGACAGAAAACCGACTCGTCAATTACACGAAGTGTTGAGCTGGTGGCAAAAGGAGATGCCGTGGCCGTGGTTAGCGCGGGTCACACAGGCGCTGCGGTTGCTGCTGCAACGCTGCATTTAAAAACCCTGAAAGGGGTACGGCGTCCCGGTATTGCCGTTGCTCTTCCCACACGACATGGAATATGTATCGTTATTGACGTTGGGGCAAACATTGCCTGTAAACCGATACACCTCTTCCAATACGGCGTTATGGCAACGGTACTCAGCAAATATATGTTTGGCATAGAAAATCCAAGAGTTGGTCTTCTGAATATCGGAGAAGAGAACGCAAAGGGAAATGATCTTGCGAAAGAAACTTTCGAGATCCTTTCCAGTTCAAGTTTAAACTTTGCGGGAAATGTTGAAGGACGTGAAATATTTGACGGCAAAGCCGACATCGTTGTTTGTGAAGGTTTTGTGGGAAATGTCTTGTTGAAATTTGCGGAAGGACTCGCCATGAACCTTTTGTCAACGGTTAAAGCCGGCGCAATGAAGAGTTTCTGGACGAAACTGGGTTTATGGTTATGCAAACCAACCTTTGAGGCATTACGGGCAAAAATGGATTTTAGTGAATATGGCGGCGTTCCTTTGTTGGGCGTCAATGGTATTTGTATTATATGCCATGGCAGGTCTGATTCCAAGGCCATACAAAATGCCATACGAGTCGCATTGCAGTTATCAAAGAACAACGTGAATGAGCACATTGTCTCCGAATTGGAAAAAACCAATTCACTCGCGGCAACTGTTATGTAACTGATTAGCCGCCTATTAATCTCCTCTGGTCAACGAACTAATTACACATGCGACAAAATCAAAAGGCATCTATTACGGGTATAGGATCCTACCTGCCAAACAAGGTTTTAACAAACTACGATTTAGAAAAAATGGTTGATACCAGTAATGACTGGATTATCCAGCGAACAGGCATTAAAGAACGCCGTATCGTTGAGAACGGCGTTACAACGTCGGACATTGCCACTCAGGCCTCGCTCAGAGCAATGGAAGACGCCGGTGTTTCTCCCAAGGACTTAGACATGATTATCACCTCTACGATTACACCCGACCATATCTTCCCTTCAACTTCATGCTATATACAACAGAAAATAGGGGCAACCCGCGCATGCGCTTTTGATATCCTTGCGGCATGCGCTGGATTTATCTACGCCATGTCTATCGGACAAAGCTTTATAAATTCAGGAGCAATGAAGACCGTTTTGGTGGTAGGCGCTGAATGTTTATCGAAAATTACCGACTACACCGATCGTACAACCTGCGTTTTATTTGGAGACGGCGCTGGCGCAGTCATCATACAAAGAAACCCTGTAAAACACGAAATTCTTTCCTCGAGCTTAGCCGCAGATGGATCAGAGGCAGATGTACTTATTATGCCGGGAGGCGGGGCAAGAAATCCCGCATCTCTGGAGTCAGTTCAACAACGGCTGCATTATATTCAATTTAAAGGCAAAGAAGTATTTAAACTGGCGATTAATAATATTACCAATTTAATCCTGGAAACAACGAGGGAAAATG
>DBJWYX010000088.1:0-9354 GCA_052360825.1 Candidatus Wunengus sp. YC64 | reverse complement strand
ATACAGCGTGATAAAAAATACCAAATACTTCTGCATCAGGGAAAACGGCAAATTCCGCAACCGCTGGGCTCACCGGTGGCCGCTGTACCTTTCTGTTATGATGGGTGTAAGGGATAGTTTATATTTACATCTGAAGGAATACCTGTTTTTACACGCCGGCGCTTTAGCAAAGAACAATAAGGCCGTGCTTCTTCCCGGACCTTCCGGGAGCGGCAAGTCTACCCTTACCCTGGGATTATTGAATTATGGTTACCGGTATCTTACTGATGAGGTCGTAGTTATTAACCTTTCCGATTTAAGGGTTTTACCCTTCCAGCGTCCCATATATATCTATGGCTGGCAATCAGTGGCATCTGCCGAAGTTGAGAAATATTTTAAGTTTTACCGTTTTAAGGAGAGATATGGTAATACCATGCAGCCCTGGCAATATGCCGTGCCGCAGCAGGAAGCCGTTTTGCCTAAAGATATAAGCTTTGAAGTGGGGTGGATTGTTTTCCCAACGTATAACGAGACGCAGAAAGATTCATATCTCAAACCCATGAGCAGGGCAAAAGCAGCGTTTAATCTTATGCAAAATGGATGGAATACGCAGTATTTTACAGATTTCGGTCTTCAGCTATGTTCAGAACTGGTTAAAAAGGCCGATTGTTACCAATTGATAATGGGAGACCTGAAAGAAGCCTGCGAACTGATAGAGGGTCTAACGGGGAAAACATCTGCTTTGGTAGAATCTGAAGCGCTGAATAATATCTGGAAACGGAAGGTGTTGTTGTAAAAAACTTTTCGGCAAGGGGTTTTTGTGGCTATGATGACAGCGGAGTGCATTCCTGTAAATACCGGAGAGCAGGCTATCCTGGAACGGTACGAGTCTATCCTTAAGGAAGCCGATAGGTTATTTCAGGATTACGTTTTCAAACACTCCTTAAAGCTAACGCGTTGTGGCCCAGCTTGTTCAGAGTGTTGTGATTGCGACGTTGCGATTTCCTTTATAGATGCCTGGTATCTGCAGATGGGTATGCAAGCCCTTAAACCGGAGGCATTCGATAGTATAAGGCGGAATGCCGTGAAGAATATAGCAAAGCTGAAAAGGCTCGAAAGGATTGCAGAAGCTATCGAGGAAAGATCTGCCGGCGCTGTCCAGGATGCAGGAGCGCCTCTCCGCCACATCCTGAAACATAAGACGAAGTGTTCTTTTATCGGCGACCAGGGATGCCTGGTATATGAATACAGACCCATCATCGGGAGAGTCTTTGGTGTTCCACTTATAATATGGAAAAACGATGATGATCCCTGCTGGTGTGACCTGAACACCCCTGATATTACCCATCTGCCGGTCCTTGATGCACGGAAACTGCAGGATACGGTGGAGAAACTATCTCATGAACTTGAGATGCTCTTGACAGGCAAGATACAACCTCAATTTCCCCTCTGGTTCTTTGCGATATTTTCCGTAAAGAATTTCATGGGAAAAAAAGCGACGACTGGAAGCGAGGTATATGCGGAAGAACGAAAGCGTAGGGTGTACAAAAGGCTCATGAGAATGGCCGTATATAGCGCTCCTGCTATAGCCACAGTTCTTGCAGCAGAGGGAGAATAAGTAGCAGAAAAGGCAGGTTTTTATATAAATAATAGTTTATAGAAGGAGATATAGTTATGGCAAAAAAAGAGCTAAATCCCGAAGAACAGAAGCTTCAGGTGCGCCGCAGACTCATGAAAATGGCCATATACAGCATTCCGGCTATTGCCACAGTACTGGCTACCGAAGAGGGTGCATACCCCGGCGGTGGTGATGACGATGATGACTGGGGTTCTGGCGGCAGAAAGGGAAAAGGGCCAAAACCTAAAAATAAAAGGACTAAGCCTCACGGCCCAAAGCGTTATCCAGGAGGTCTTTCATAAATTAACGTTAATTTGTTTACAACGAGATTTATGGAGAGATTTCTAATGTAATATCCGATTTATGAAAAAAACAGGTAGGGGTATACCCTCAGGTCTGTCAGAAATACAGGTTAAATCTGTGAGCAGGCCTCAAATGGCCTGTATTAGGCCGTCAGATGAGATAATGGATTTTTGTGAACGAAGCGAAACGTTAGAGTATATTTTTCAGATATTGAACCCCTTTGTTGAAGCAGCAGTTTCTTCTTCCTCATGGCCTGAGGTGTTGAGCACTTCTCAAAATGAAGGGCTTTCTTTTCTGCTTTATAAAAGCGCTGCAAAGAAAAATATTAACATACCTTTTCTCATCAAAGAAAGCCTTAAACAGGAGTATATTTATAACTGGGGCAGAAATATTCGTATCCTTGAGGAGCTGGCCTCCCTGCTCCGTATGGTCGAGAATCCTGTCATAGTTTTAAAAGGCGCCGCCCTTCTTTCTTCTGTATATGAGGATTTTGGCCTAAGAATGCTGGGTGACGTTGATATCCTTGTAAAGCCAGAGGATGTTCCAAAGATTGACAAGGTTCTGTCTCAATCTGGTTATCAATCCGATCATACACTGAGTTTTTATCGTGTAACTAACTATCTCAATAGTCTGGTATATGGGAAAACCGGCTCTCCGCTTCTCCTGCACTTACACTGGCACCTCGTTAATAATGCCCTTCCTAATTATATTTATGCGGAGAAGATTGATATGGATAAGATATGGAATGAGGCTGTTCCGTTAAAAATACGAGAATCAGATGCCCTGTGTCTTGCCCCTCATCACCAACTCCTTCATCTTTCAGAACACGCCATGAAGCATTCTTATAATACGCTCATCCATGTATGGGATATACATCTTGTGATAAATTACTGGAAGGAGAAATTGCGGTGGGAGAGACTCTGCAGTGAGGCAGAGGAGTTTCAACTGAAAGGGCCTTTATTTTATAGCTTATGGTTGAGCAAAGAATATTTTGATACTTGCGTACCTCAGGAAATTTTAGAGTTCCTCCGCTCCCGGCATAAGGGGATGGGAGAAAGGTTTTTCTTTTACTTGCTCAGGAAGGGGAAGCGAAGGGAAAAGCTGTGCTGGCTATTTTATTTTTCTAATATTTCTGGCTGGCAGAAAAAGATGAAATTTGTTTTTTATACCCTATTTCCACCGAGAGATATCCTTTTACACATGGAAGATATTGAAAATGGAGAAAGAAATTTTCTGGGTTGGAAGGTGGCGCTGAGAAGGCTTCGTAAGGCATTGCGCCTTTTTGGAAAAGCACCGCAGGAGTACAATGATTAAAATGTATCCGTGACGTAAAGATGCGGAGTATAAACAAAAAAGGCATGCTTAGTAAATAAGCATGCCTTTTTGCATTGAATTTTAGAAGAGACTCGATGTTATTTTGCTGCCTTTTCGTGCTGATGGTCTTTGGCGACCTCTTTCTCGCAGTCAAAGCAGAAAAATGTTTTTCCGCATTCATGTCCCTCCCCGCCTTCGGCCTTGCAGGTGGGGCAAAAATTGGTAACACCACAAATATGTTCATCCCCCACCTCTTTCTCGCAATCATAGCAGAAGTAGGTTATGTCGCAGAGGTGACCTGCTCCAACTTCTTCCTCACACTTCGGACAAAAAGTCGTTACACCACAGATGTGGCCATCCCCAACTTCTTTTTTGCAATCGTGGCAAAAGAATGTTAAATCACAAATATGGCCGGCGCCAACTTCTTCCTTGCATTGTTGACAAAATGTTGTAACACCGCAGACATGCCCTTCTCCAACCTCTTTGTTACAAGTGGCGCATTGATGTAAAGCCCCGGCTTGAGATTCCTCTTTTTCTGAAGGCAAAGCCTCTGCCTTTTTCTCCTCAGGTTTTACGGACTCTTCTGCCGGCGGAACAGCAGCCTCAGGGGCAGGTGCAGCCGCTTCTGGAGCAGCAGGTTGAGCCGGTTCAGCAGCAGCAGGAGCTTCGGCAGGTTTTACCTCTTCTACAACTGGAGGAACGGCAGCAGCCTCAGGTGCCGGTGCTTCTGGTGCAGCGGCTTCTGGAGCGACAGGTTGGGCCGGTTCAGCAGCAGCAGGAGCTTCAGCAGGTTTTGCCTCTTCTACAGCCGGAGCAGCAGCCTCAGGCGCCGGTGCTTCTGGTGCAGCCACTTCTGGAGCAGCAGGTTGAGCCGGTTCAGCAACAGGAGCTTCAGCAGGTTTTACTTCTTCTACGACCGGAGCAGCAGCCTCAGGTGCCTGCGCTTCAGGTGCCGCGGGTTCTGCAACAGGTGCTTCTTCTGCGGATGGAGCCGCAGCCTCAGATACTGGGGCTTCAGGAGCGGCAGCTTCAGGAGCAACGGGTTCAGCAGCAGGCGCTTCCGCGGCGGGCTGTGCCTCTTCTAGAACAGGGGCAGCGGCCTCAGGCGCTGGTTCTGCAGGAGCAGCCGCTTCGGCAGCAGGCGCGACTACTTCTTCTGCTGGAGCAGTTTCTGGCTTTACCTCTTCTTTAACAGGCTCTGCCTTAACTTCTACTTGTAATTCGGGAGCTTTTGTTTGCTTTACTTGTGTCTGAGTGGCTACACAAGAACTCAAAAAAATTGTAAGACTTACCAAACCTACACCTAAAAATCCTTTTTCCATAAACTTTCTCCTTACCTATAAAATGGTCATTACGATTTAATTCCTGGTACTGTTGTTAATCATTAATTCCAGTTTCTTTGGAACTTCCCACTTTTCAATGTCTACCCCGGCAGCCGAAAAAAACTTTTTTCGTACGGTGTCAAAAATAACTTTTAATAATGCCTGATTGTTAATATTGCCAAAAGTACCCAAATCGATACTGCCCGCTGCCATAGTAGCATGACCGCCGGCATTCATAAATCCAAACGCCTTTTGCAATAAAAATGCGAGGTTGACACTTGAATCTATGCTGCGAGCGGATAGTTGAACCTTGTTTTTGTCAATGCCAAAGACGAGTACCGTAGAGATACCCTCCAGTTGTATCATTAATTCTGCCGCCTGTGGCAATGCGTCTCGATTATTTATGTATTCCACAAAGGAGATCAGATATGGGCCTCTTACTTCCCGGTTTTGAATGGCCTTTCCAAGAATGTCAATGGTCTCTGTGCTCATAGGAAGGTTCTCGATTTGTTTTAATAGCCCTACGTCCACTAATGGCGAGAGATAGGCGGCCGCCTCAAGGTCTTCGGTAGTTGTGTTTCTCGTAAATCCACCAGTATCCACCCTGATTCCGTAACGGAGCGCTGTGGCAAGGGATGAGTCAGGCACAATACCCAGTTGTCTCATGTACCTTGTCATAATAGTAGAAGTGGCGCCAATTTTTGGTAATATTTCAATAAATTCCCCTTTTACGAGATAAAAATCGGTTTGATGGTGATCGATAATAATGCCGGGGATTGTATTTGTAGGTAGTATATTGTTTTTTGAAGGAACAGACGCCTCTATTAATGCTATCTTATCAAAGGCATTGATTATTTCCTGTGCCTCATTGGTGGTTTTTAATTGAATGAGGTCGGCTTTTAGCAGACTGACCAATGTTTTATTTTGTTGATAACCAATGTTTCCACCGTAATAAATAGCAGATTTGATCTCATATTTTTCAGCAATGCGTTTTAATGCAAGTCCAGAAGCGATGGAATCCGGGTCGGGGTTGTCCTGTAAAAAAATGGCCAAACCTCTGCGGGTTGCTGCCTTTATAACACTTACAAGCTGGAAAGCAGACCGTTTTAACCTGGCTAATTCCAATTCACTCAGCATAGTATTTGTGATAATTTTAATGGTTTGAATAACACGATCAGCGCCATTTTCTAATAATTCAGAAGCCTCGTTCTCGCCGGTTGCCCTTGTTAAGATAAATTTATCAGGAAATGATTTTTTGATGCGTTTTACTAAAGTCAAGTTATCTTTAAAGTTTTTTTGTAAAAGGATGAAAGCAAGTGGGTCTTTTATTGGTAATGTACTTAGATCCAAAGTATGGATATCCGCTATGGCAGTGCGAAGATTGGGTTCTTTCAATCTGGTCAAAACCATTTCGTCATTGTCAATAACGAATATCTCCTCGCCAGACTTGCTTAAATTTCTGACCAGAGAACTTCCAACGTCATCGCAACCCAGGATTATATACATCGCGATATCCTTTTGGAGACATTTTACTTTCGTGAAAAAAATTAACGGAAATGCATTATACGATTGACTGTTTTTGAAGTCAATATTAAAAACAAAACGCATCTCAAATTTAACCGTATGTAAACATAGGAGTTATAAACAGAGTTCTGCTGAAGTAATGACATGCAACTCGACTATTTCTCAGTTTTGACTTGAAATCAAAGGATGGGTTTATGTAACATCGCCTTACAAAACTGTATTCGTGTTCAAGGAATTTCATTTTAAGACTGCAATATGGAAATATATAATATCGTTAAGCATGCAGGAATTTCTGGTTCCATGTGGGACGAATCCATCGAGAGACATGATGTTGTCCCTGAGGAATTCGATGGTGTTTGCTTTTATCGGGTGACGAAAAAAATTGGTGAACTGGGAAAAGGCGCGGTCATTACCCAGGAAGGCATCCTCTTTGATTTTCCGCGTATTGCCCGGATAATGCATCTGGAAAACGGTGTCCGTAAGGCCTTTGCGCAGCCATTTTATGTAGAAGAAAAGGTCGACGGTTACAACATTCGGGTTGCACGCATTCAAGGCCGTGTGCTGGCCTTTTCGCGCGGCGCTTATGTCTGTCCCTTTTCAACCGACCGGATTGTGGATTTTTTGGATGTAAAAAAGATATTTGATGAAAATCCCGGCTTAATTGTTTGCGGTGAATTTGCAGGCCCGGATAATCCTTACAACATTGAACATCCACCCTACGTAAAGGAAGACATCAGATTTTTCGCATTTGATTTGATGATGTTGGATAAACCCCATAGTATTCCTGTGGAAGAACGGTATAAACTCTTTGATACGTATTGTATGCCAACCGCCAGGAGATTTGGGCAGTTTTCAGCCCGGACTATTCCAGCCCTGAAAAAAGTTATTAAAGAGTTGGATGAGACAGGGTGTGAAGGGATCGTAATGAAACCAACCCATCCTGCTGAAAGTATCCTGAAATACGTGACGTTAGGCTCCTGTTTGCGAGATATCCATGTTACTGCCCCACTGATGGCGGAGATGATGTCTGAGTTTTTTACCCACCGCATCATTCGCGCAGCCATGTTTATTCAGGAACATGCCGATTCATTGAAATCGGGAGTTTTTGCTCAGTTGGGGAGGGCGTTATTACAACCCGTATATGAAAGCGTTACTAAGGCTGCGCGGGGAGAGCTTATCGAGGAAAGATTTCTCTTAAGATTTCGGGAAGAGAAAAATGTTCAAAGGATGATTGATCACCTGCATAGATGTAAGGTAAAGTTTGAGGTATTGTCAAAAAACAAAGAAGGTTCCTATTGGCATGTCAGGTTTGCAAGAAAGTGTTACGCCTCATATGAAATCCTCCAAAGACACCATGACGGCGCATCCCATGTTGATTAGTTTTTCGAGTTGATCCCCCTTAAAAAAGGGGGATTAAGGGGGTTGTGTTTTTTCCGGAGTTATTTTACAACCCCCCTTGCACCCTAGTTTTCTAATGGGGATTCTCTATGCAATCAAATTATTTGTGGGCTTGTTGAATTAACGTGTCCAGAATACCCCGCAGCATGCGAGGGTCAATGTATCGGATGCCTAACTTATCAGCCCATTTGACGATACCCGTGTCGGCTGTCATCAGGATGCCATCCATTTCCTTGGCCAAGAGGATCAAGTCGACGTCTTCTTTGCTGTCAATGATCCCTTCGCGGAGCGCGGAACGATATTTTTTCCTCAGATTGTTAATGGCCTCTGGTTCGGTTTCGGGTGAAGTTTCTCTCACCGCCTCTTCGGCTACCCGTAAACCCTTGTCAATTCTGTGGCGCACGTCCTCGATAAGCTCATACAGCAAAAAAGCCGGAACCGATAGCTCATACCTTTTGGGTGGTTTTTGAAATATACGAATTTGCAATTCGGGGGGAATGTCCTTTATTTCGACAAAATTAAGCAGCTCATGATAAATTGTCGGGGGCATGTAAAAAGCCGGGCCGTCCAATTTGCCGATAATCTCCAGGAAAGAACGTAAAGCATCAGTGGGACTTCCGCCAAATGTTTGGTATACGTCCGGGTTCGTAAAAATACTCGTATCAATGATAATTCGTTCGTGTTTGATGTCTTTTTCCATAAATACCCCTCGTTTTATTTATTTTTGACGGAACAGCGTTCTTTTTCTGTAAGTTGAAATACCGTTCTAAAGATATGTTCTTCTGCTGGGGTCATTTCTTTATCCCGCCTTTTCATTACAATCTTTGCCACCTGAAGCGCCTTTTCTAATATATAGACCTTCGTTCCATTGTCTGAATACCATGTAAAAGAAGGAAGATATTTTGGGGGGTAGGTGGGAGTGATAATATTACAGGCAAAACCAAAAATACTTCCCGTCATGATTGTCGTGTTAATGGCCGTTTTGTTATGGTCTCCCATTGCCATGCCAAGGAACATATGATTTGTATTGATGATGTTCTCCCCCAATTCAACCTTTATATTTCCATAGGTATTGAGTAAATTGCTGTTGACGGTATCCGCCCCGATATTCACCCACGAGCCGAGGTAAGAATCACCAAGGAATCCGTCATGCTGTTTATTACTGTAACTCTGGAAAATAGTATTTACGATTTCTCCTCCCACCTTGCAGACCTCTCCAATATTGGCGCCTCCGCGTATTCTCGAATTGGATTGAACTATGGAATGATTGCCAATATAGACAGGTCCTTCAATGGTCGTATTTGGGGCGATGGTGACGTTATTACCTATATAAATTGGCCCATTTTCTGCATCAAGTACACAACCCGGTTTAATCTGAGCGCCTTTACCAATAAATATCAGGTCTTCATTGATAAGGTAAACACCTTCATACAATTTTCCAGAAATAGAACCTTTTTTGACAAACAGCATGAAATCCTTTTCTATTTGGGACTGGTTGTGTTTTATGATATCCCAGAAATAGTTGACGATGGGCACATGAGTGTCAACTACCCGCACCGTGTCTTTTAGCATTTCAAAGACGTCTTGTGTAAGAAATTTTTCGTGAGATATTTTTTTGGCATTATTCCCTTTGAGCCGGGCGTATATGAGTGTATTGTCCTGAACCCCGAGCTCCTCCGGGCCTTCTAAAGAAACAGGGAGGGAAATAATTGCACGGCCGTTTAAAAAAAGACACGTATCGTCTGTGGTATGAAGGGTATTAACACGATGTTCAAACCTCTCTTTTAATACATCGGATAAGTAGTTTCTGCAAAAAAGGGTAATAGTGGCATGAGGATAGTGTTTGATAGTTCTTTCCAACGTGGTAAACAAGCCGCATCGGAGTTCAAACACCGG